>JAMOVZ010000103.1 GCA_027061865.1 Desulfobacterales bacterium | reverse complement strand
TCATGCCTCTATGAGATCACCAAGGCCATACACTCCACCCTGGATCTCCGCCAGTCCCTTTACAAGGTTTTGGACATCCTCGCCCAGAATCTAGGTATGAACCGCGGATCCATCACCCTCCTGAACCCTGAAACATCGGAGATCAGGATAGAAGTTGCCCATGGCCTCTCTCCTATGGCCAAGACTAGAGGCCGATACCGGCTGGGGGAAGGAATCACCGGAAAAGTCACTGAAACCGGCCGGCCCATGGCCATACCAAAGCTCGACGAAGAGCCTATGTTTCTGGACAAGACCGGGGCAAGGAAAAAGATTGACAAGTCAAAGATTTCCTTTATCTGCGTCCCTATCAAGGAAGGAACCAGGGTGCTGGGCACCCTGAGTGTAGATCGGGTCTTTGAGGGAGCAGCCCCTTTAGAGGAGGATGTGCGGTTGCTGAGCATCATCAGCAGCCTGGTCGCCCAAAAGGTATCCATGCTCGAAAAAATCAACCGTGAAAAGCAGAAGCTTAAGGAGGAGAACCTCAGGCTCAGAAGGGAACTTAACAAGAAATACAGCTTCAGCAACATAATCGGAAACAGCCGCAAGATGCAAGAGGTCTTCTACTTGATCTCGCAAGTGGCTAAAAGCAATGCCACTGTCCTGTTGCTGGGGGAAAGCGGGACAGGCAAGGAATTGGTGGCAAATGCAATCCATTATAACAGCCTGAGGGCTGATAAGCCGCTAGTAAAGGTAAACTGTGCGGCACTCCCTGCAGAATTGGTGGAGGCCGAACTGTTTGGTTATGAAAAGGGGGCCTTCACCGGTGCCACTCGCTCAAAGGAAGGCAAATTCGAACTTGCAAACGGGGGCACAATCTTTTTGGACGAAATCGGCTCCCTAGCCCTTGACGCCCAGGGAAAGCTGCTCAGGATCTTGCAGGAACGGGAGCTTGAGCGGTTGGGAAGCACTAAGACCAGAAAAGTCAATATTCGGCTCATAGCCGCCACCAACACCAACCTGGCCAAGGCAGTTGAAGAGGGACGGTTCAGGGAGGATCTTTTTTACAGATTGAATGTCTATCCCATTTACCTGCCCCCATTGAGGGAGAGGGAAGCAGACATATTGCTGCTGGCAGACTATTTCCTGGAGAAATATGCTTCAGAATACGGCAAAGGCATCAAAAGGATTTCTACTCCCGCCATTGATGCCTTGGTCAGATACCATTGGCCTGGAAATGTAAGGGAACTTGAAAACTGCATGGAAAGGGCGGTCCTCCTGTGCCAGAACCAGGTAATCCACACCTATCACCTTCCGCCGACCTTGCAAACCGCTGAAGACACTGGGACCCAACAGGTTCAATCCCTGAAAGAGGCAGTGGAGCGATTTGAAATGGATCTTATCATAGATGCGCTCAAGTCCAGCCGCGGGAACATGAGAAAGGCCGCCAAGGCCCTCAGGACCACAGAGCGCATCTTTGGTTACAAAGTAAAGAAATATAACATCAACCCCCGCAAATACAGGGGATACGGCCTCTCCGATTGAATTCCCAACCGTCCTGATCCACCACACCTTGCCTATTTATTGCCTTGTGTAATCCTGTCCTATTTTGGCAAGAAATTACATATAAGATTGAGCACTTTTTTACACACGAAGGGAAAAAGGAGAGAGGGGAATAAAGGCCCTGCCCCTGCTAAAAGAATTCAATTGATTGGGATTACAAGCTTTTTTCAAGTTCCCGTGTGAGCCGCCCTGCGCATTGGAGCAGCGGCATACACATTGCTTGTCATTGAATCATGAGTATTCCCGAAAAAGAGGATTAGGGCTAATCGATACAGTCAGGACAGGGGTCATGAAGCAGAAAGCTATCAACGACAATGGTGGAAGGAGAAGCGGATTCGATAGGAGGCAGTTTTCTTACTCCGGGCACATACCAGAGAGACGATCCGGCCTAGAGAGGAGAAGCGGGCGTGACCGACGAAGCGGTAAGGACCGAAGGAGTGGCCAGGACCGGAGAAAGTGGACAGAGCGGCGCTCTGGTACTGAAAGAAGGATTTTATTCGCAGCATAGAAATACCGATAATAACGGCAGGAGAAGAAGGATATGTTATGCCCCCTTTTCCTGCCTTTTTCTTTGTGGTTAGCCTATTTCCTTTGACACAACAATACAGACTATGTAAAACTTTACCACATCATGAAACACGTATTTATAGGCAATCATCCCTCTATCCAGAAGATCCGGGAGATAATAGCCCGAGTCTCACCCAGCTCCCACCTTCCCGTACTGATTATTGGGGAAACCGGCACGGGAAAAGAGGTGGTGGCCAGAGTGCTTCACGCCTCTTCCCCGAGAAATAAGGGGAAATTCGTAAAAGTGAACTGCGCAGCCCTCCCTTTAACCCTCCTTGAAAGTGAACTTTTTGGCTACGAGAGGGGAGCTTTTACTGGGGCGGTCTCGTCCAAGCCAGGAAAGTTTGAGATTGCATCAAACGGGGTGATCTTCCTGGACGAGATAGGGGATATGCCCCCGCTGCTTCAAGCCAAGCTCCTCCAAGTAGTACAAGGCCAAGAGTTTACGAGACTGGGGGGCACGAGGGACATAAAGGTTGACACCTGGGTAATAGCCGCCACCAATCACAATCTCTTAGAGGACATCAGACAAGGTCTCTTCAGGGAGGATCTATACTACAGGCTCAGGGTCATAGAGATAAAGATTCCTCCTCTGAGGGAGAGAAGGGAAGACATTCCTTTGCTCACTGAGTATTTTATTGGGAAACATCAGAGGGAGCTGAACCTCAAGGGAGACTTCAAGCTTGGAGATGATCTGGCTGACCTTTTTCAAACGTACCACTGGCCAGGGAACGTGAGGGAACTGTCCAGCGTGATACTTCGCCTAATGGTGGGAGAAGAGCCGGATGCTGTAAGGGATGAAATCCTTCGAACAATGGAGGCCGACAAGGTAAACTGGCCTGAAGGGATAATTCGAGTCCCCCAAAATATGGTAAGGCCTCGCCAGCAATCAACAACTGGGGATCTCCCGCTCAAGTCTTTAAAGGAACTGAGAGCAGAGGCCACCAGAAACATAGAGCAAAGGGTTATTAGATACGCCTTGGATCTGGCTGGATGGAATAAACGCAAGGCCTCGAAAATGCTCCAAATTAGCTACAAGACCCTTTTTTACAAAATGGAAGAGCTTGGAATTCAAAAAACCAGAGGCCCCTTACGCTCGACCTCCTAGAACATAAAGTGCATAAATTATAAAGAAGGGATATCCTATGTTGCTTGGCAAAACGCAAAGGTCTTCAAAAATGCTGGGGCTAGTT
>JAMOVZ010000102.1 GCA_027061865.1 Desulfobacterales bacterium | reverse complement strand
AGCTTCATATCCGGCTCCAGGCTTGATAATAATGATCATCACCCGCTAATTATTTAGGGGTAGTGATCCACAATATCAAGTTGGTGGTCTTATTGCAAGTGAATCCTTGATGAAATAATGCAATACCCCTAAATTCTTTAGGGGTATTGAAGAAAAATGTCAACAAGCCAGAAGCCCTTGACTAAAAGGCCATTATCTGCTATTTTGCGCTAAGTCATTGGAATAGTTGGCCTTAACCTCACAAAGCTTGCCTGCTGGCAGGCAGGGATGAAGATATGTCGTGACTTTATGAAAACCCCGTACCTCGAAATGAGAGCGGGGTTTTGCTTTTTGGAGCCGCTTTTTCGGTCATGAAGGGAATCGTAAAGGAAAGGGAGGATGTGTTCATGAAAGTAAAGAATAGCATTGTCTGCGCCCTGGTTTTTGGGCTATGTTTTGTGGTTGTATCTTCAGCAAGCGCCTTTTCCCTGTTTAACAGGGATGTGAGCAAGGCAAAGAAGTTCATGAAGGCGGGAATGTATCCCCAGGCCATAGCTGTGCTTGAAAAGAGGATCAATGATGAGCCTGATGATGCTGAGGCCCATTTCCTGCTGGGGAAATGCTATATCCTCACCGGCAACCTGAGCGGTGCGGATGCAAGGTTTAAGAGTGCGGTGAGGCTTGATGCTGATTATGGTTTTAAGATTGGTGGTGAGTACAGGAGGGCAGGATCAGAGGCCCTTGCAAGGGGTGATGTTGACAGGGCGCTACGGTTATTTGGGAAGGCGGCCGGGTATCAGCCGGGACTCAGGAAGGAGATTGCAGAGGAGTGTTATAGGGAAGGCATGGCGCGGTTGAATCTTTCCCTTTTACAGGCAGCCTCTTTCTATGATCCTGCTCTGAAACAGAGAATAGCAAGGGAGTGTTTTGAGAAGGGAAAATCCATTGTTGAAGCAAAGGCCGGCAAAAAGGATGCTGCCCTTGAAAGGGGTGAGGCGCGAAGAATCCGCAGGTATCTGGGCATTGCCTACCGAATTGATCCCTCATACACCGGGCAATGCAGAAAGGTGCTTCTTGATGCCTCCATGATAAAGGGTGATGCCAATGAGCAGCTAATGCTTCTTAGGGCGGCCATAAGGCTTGGCAACGGGGGCCAGGAAAAGGAGCTCACCAGGGTGGTAAAGGCACTGGGCAAGGAGTTCAAGAAACACAAGGTAAAGAGAAGGAGCGTTAAGAACGAGCTTGAGCGCTTGCCCAAGAAATACCGCACCATGTTTGCCAATGTTGCCTGGCCGCCTGATTACAAAGTCTACCGCCCCGGTGATGTGTTTTACTTCAAGGGTAAGGCGGGGGAATATTCTAATCATTGGATTAATCCTGTACCAGGAACCTATTCTGAATTTCAAGTTAAAGATGGAAAATTTGAAATTGTTACAAGGAGCGGGAGAAGATTTAAAATGGGAAAATACCCCTCTGAACTCAAAGAAGACTACAAGGTTTTTGCGGTAACAGATTGTGACATGAGAATATTATTTAAACCGGCTAAATAATTCAAGGAGGTGATAAAAGAGCAGAATAAACCGTGTCATAATTGTCAAATTAAATAGCCCAGCATGATGATTCCGGGCAATCTGGCAGCCACCATGAACCACCCCAGTTTTCCGACCCCGGCAGGGGGAGCGTTGAGAGATTTTCCGTATTGCCAGCGTGTTAAATCTCGCATCCCCTCTGCTGAAAGCCGATTTTCGGCCCATTCCTCCCCGCCTTCCAGTAATCCCCTCGTGCCGTGATCCCATTTCTCCACAAAGTTATTATTTGCAAAAAGGCTCATTTTGTGATTCAATTTGCAAAAAATAGCTTAAGCGAGGTACAGCCATGGCGGCCAGTCGCCGAAAATCATTGCCAGACCTTTCTGCCTGGGTTGATTCAAGGCAATCCCAGGGGCTTTATTTCTTTACCCGCGAGGAAGCTCTTCGCAACTTGAACCAGAGTGAATCCGCCTTCAAGCAGGCGGCGGCCCGGCTCCAAAGAAAGAAAAGGATTGCCCGTATTCATGGGGGTTTTTTTGTGATCATTCCCCTGGAATACGCCTCTGCGGGAATCCTCCCTGCTGAATGGTTTATTGATGATTTCATGCGCTATATGGGGCAGCCCTATTATGTAGGGCTGCTGAGCGCCGCAGCACTCCATGGAGCAGCCCACCAACAGCCCCAGCAGTTCCATGTAATCACTCCTGTTGCACTTCGTGAGATACGGGCAGGCGGGTTAGCTATGATCTTTTTCTTCAAGAAAAAGTTCGGCGAGGTGGCGCTAACCCAGGTTAAGGTTCAAACAGGCCATATTCCGGTTTCCACTCCAGAGGCCACTGCCCTGGATCTGATACGTTACGCACGGCGTGTGGGCGGTTTGGACCGGGTGCTGACAGTATTGCAGGAGTTAGGCGAGGTAATGGAGCCGGAAAAGCTGGTAGAGGCTGCTGAGGCGGACGGCACCATAACCTATGCGCAGCGTTTGGGATTCTTGTTGGAAATGGCGGGTCTTACGGATTTGACTGATGGACTGTTTCAATTGGTTCAAGAGAGGAATCCCCTGCCTGCCAGATTGGAGCCTTCTGCACCAACGCGTGGGTGCAAGAGAGATGAACGCTGGAACCTCTTGATCAACATACAGGTTGAGAGTGATCTATGATCCCAAAAGCAGACATAGTGGCATGGAGGCGGGTTGCCCCCTGGGTTTCTGATGCGCAGGTGGAACAGGATCTTATCATCAGCAGGGCCCTGGTATGCATGTTCCAGGACAGCTCAATTTCCGAACAACTGGCATTCAGGGGAGGAACAGCCCTTCATAAACTCTACATCAAACAGGCACGCAGGTATTCAGAGGATATTGACCTGGTGCAGGTCAGGCCTGGGCCGATTGGAGGGCTCCTTGATTCCCTGCAGAAAGTTCTGAACGTGTTTCTAGGAAAGCCCCGGCGCACACAAAAGGCAAGATCCGTTGTACTCACCTACAGGATGGAATCGGAAGGCCCGCCTGTAGTACCGTTGCGCCTCAAGGTGGAAATCAATACACGTGAGCATTTCACCGTTCACGGGCTTTGCAAAAGAGTGTTCAGCGTGCGCTCACGGTGGTTTTCAGGAGAGTGCGAAATTACCACCTTTTTGTTGGAAGAACTGCTTGCTACAAAAGTGAGGGCCTTATACCAGAGACGAAAAGGCCGGGACCTCTTTGATCTGTGGCTTGGCCTTACACAAGGAAAGGCTGATGCGGCCAAGGTCGTCAGAATTTTCAAGCAATATATGGATGCAGAAGGCCACAGGATAA
>JAMOVZ010000101.1 GCA_027061865.1 Desulfobacterales bacterium | reverse complement strand
AAGCCATTTTCCAGGGCTTCTGCGACAAACTTGGCTTCCAGATCTTCACTCGGTAGCCTGAAGGTCACGTTCATGAGTGAACGGCTGTCCTTTTCAGCGGTGCCCATGTAAAAATCCGAATTATCAATACAGTCATAAAGCAGCGCTGCCTTTTCCTTGTTTATCTCTTCCATGTTCTCAAGCCCACCGATGGTCTCATCCAGCCACCTAAGCACCAAACTGATCACATAGATCACAAAACAGGCAGGCGTGTTGAACATGGAGTTCTTCTCTGCAAAGGTAGTGTACTTGAGCATGGTGGGCAAGTCTTGAGGCACACGCTCGAGCATATCTTCACGGATAATCACTAAGGCGCTGCCAGATGGGCCGATATTTTTCTGTGCACCAGCATAAATGAGCCCAAAGGGCTTCGCATCAAAGGGCTTGCTCATTATGTCAGATGACATGTCGGAGATCAGGGGCACATCCCCTGCCTCCGGAAACTGGTGCCATTGGGTGCCTTTGATGGTATTGTTGGATGTAAAGTGTAGATAGGCCGCCCCTTGGCTTACAGTGTAACTTTTTGGAATATAAGAAAAGTTCTTGTCCTCAGAAGAAGCTATAACCCGCACATCTTTTCCTTGAATCTGAGCCTCCTTTATTGCCTTGGTGGACCAGGTGCCGGTGTTGATGTAATCCACGGGTTTGCCCGGCAGAGAGAGATTCATAGGGATCATGCAAAACTGCATGCTAGCCCCCCCTTGAATGAAAAGGACCTTAAATTCATCGCCCAAGTTAAGGAGCTTCTTTGTCCTCTCCACCGCCTCGTTTATGACGTCATCAAACCACTTGGACCTGTGGCTCACCTCGATTATCGACATTCCAGAGCCCTTGTAATTCAAAAACTCAGATTGAATCTCCTCAAGAACCGGCAAAGGCAAGGCTGCAGGGCCTGCATTGAAATTAAAGATCCTCTCCCCTTTCATAACTCATACCCCTATTCCGTAGTATTTGAAAAATTTAATTATACAGCTTTTTTCCTGCAGGTTTCAAAGACCTTTATATTCAGGTCTCTAAAGCGCTCAGGACTTATCCTTTCAATAGTCTCCCTTATGTCCTTTTCTCCCAATGGCTCAGTCTCAAATGCTCCGAACAGCCCCAATAACCCCAAATTAGCAGCCTTTGGGGCCCCCAACTCCATGGCTGTCTCCTCAACGGGCATTGCCCTGTATATGACACCCTTCTCCTCCAAAAACGCCTTAACCTTTTCTACAGGAAAGGTCTCAGAAGGTGCATTAACATACATTTTCCCCCCTGGCTTTATAAAACCCAAATTCCTGTAGCTCTCCTTTTCGTCAAGGCCCAACAAGATATCCGCCGAACCGGCCCTAACCAAACTGCTGTTCGCTTGGCCAATCTTGAGGTGTGATATCACCGATCCTCCTCTTTGGGCCATGCCGTGGGTCTCAGCGCCTATCACATCAAATCCCTTTTGTAGAGCGGCTTCGGCCAGGATACGGGTCATGAAAAGGATCCCCTGGCCCCCAAGCCCGCACAGTATCAAGTTCATCCGTTCCATTTTCCCCTTCTTAGACCTCCACAATAGCCCCTTTTGGACATACCTCAATACAAAGGCCGCATTGGGCACACAAAGCTTTATTTACCGCTGTCCTTCCCAGCTCCTCATCTCGGTAGAGGGCTGGGCACTCAAAGCGTTCAAGGCAGAAGTTGCACTCCACGCACTTGTCTGTAACCTCCACAGGTTTTCTTTCTGGAATCGCGCTATCCCGGTATGCAATCACACATGGATGGCGGGCAATTACCACTGCGACTCCCCCGTTGGGCTCCTTGACATGAGCAGAGGCCTCTTTCAAGGCATCCTTCATGGCCTTCATGTCGTAGGGATCAACCACGCGCATAAACTCAACTCCGCAGCCCTTTACAACCCGCTCAAGGGGGATGTCTTTTCCCTTGGAGCCATCTGCCCTTATTCCCAGGCCAGGAGTGGGCTGCATACCCGTCATGGCGGTAGTCTCATTGTCCAAAATAACCAAGACAAATCTGGCATCGTTATACACGGCGTCCAATAGTCCTGCTGTTCCAGAGTGGAAAAAGGTTGAATCGCCAATGGTTGCCACTATGGGCTGCTCTTTGCCATCCTGGGCAAAGGCGTGATAAAAACCCGCTGCCATGGTAATGGCCGCTCCCATATCCAAACAGGTATCCACGCCTCCAAGGTTCAGGCCCAAGGTGTAACATCCTATGTCAGAAGTAAAGATGGCTTTAGGTTGAGTTTTCCTGATAACAAAAAATGAGGCCCTGTGGGGACAGCCTGGACACAGGGTGGGCCTTCTAACGGGGAGTTCCAGCTCTTGTACCAAGGCCTGAATTTGGGGCTCCAAGGCTTTCCCGAACCTTGGCAGGTTCAATTCTCCCGCCACCCTGTCCAAGACAGAATATAAGACCTCAGGCACCAGCTCGCCCTCAGACGGCACATGGCCTGAAAGGCGCCCTAGGACCTTTTGCTTGTCTCTCAAGAAATATTCGATCACTGTGTCTGTTTCTTCGAGCACAAGCACCTTCTCGCACGCTGCCAAAAACTCCCCCGCCAGGACTTCAGGAAACGGAAAAGGAGTGCCTATTTTGAGAAGTGGTATATCCTCTCTTCCTTCCTCCGCCAAGATGTCACTTATGGCAGCATAGGGGACACCGCCAGCAACAATGCCCAACGGATATTTTTTCCCAGGCTCAAGGGTGTGATTGTTAAACTTTTCCAGTCCCTCGAAATACTTCCCGATCTCTCTCAGCTTCTTATTCAGCTCGCCGTGGAGTTTCAGACGAAACTTCGGAGTGGCCGCCCACCTCAAGGGATCCTTTTGAAACTCAGCCTCCCTCTCATGGTCTTTCAGCTCATTCCACGCTATGTTCTGCCTTGCGTGGCAAACCCTGATGGCTGGCCTGAGAATCACCGGGATTTTGAATTGCTCTGAAAGCTCAAGGGCCGCATGGGCCATCTCCCTTGCCTCTTGGGGATTGGATGGATCAAATACAGGCACCTTTGCCAGCCGGGCCATCAGACGGGTATCTTGCTCTGTCTGCGAAGAATGGGGGCCGGGATCATCGCAGGAAATAATAACGAGCGCACCTTCGGTGCCCAAGTAGGCAGAGCTCATCAGCGAGTCTGCCGCCACATTGAGGCCGACTTGCTTCATGGAGCACGCTGCCCTTTTGCCCGCGACAGAGGCTGCAAATGCGATGTCCAAGGCCACCTTCTCATTGGTTGACCATTCTGTATAGGTCTTGAGACCATACTGTTTTACAAGTTT
>JAMOVZ010000100.1 GCA_027061865.1 Desulfobacterales bacterium | reverse complement strand
ATGCCCCTCCGAGGGCCCTGTGGAGTGCCACCCGGTTGGTCACTATGGCAAGCTCTACCAGTATCAGCTCCTCTTGGGCCTCATACCTCCTCTGTCTGGCCTCAAGCACGGCCAGAAAATCGCCAAGCCCCCTGCGGTAGCGCCTTTGTGCCAAGGTCTCTGCAAGTTCGGCCTGATTAAGGAATTCAAGGAGTCCCGCCCGTTTTTTCATCAGCTCTTCCTCTATAAGAAGGGCCTGCTCCACCTCCTTAAAGGCCCTGAGCACGGTCTTTGCATATTCAATCACCCCTTGCCTGTATCTGGCCTCAGCCATCCTTTGCGAGGCCTTGAGCCTTGAGGCATCAAAAAGGGGTTGAAAAATTCCCGCCGCAAGGCTCCAGAGTTCACTGGTTGGCTCAAAAAGCCTGCTCAATGCATCGCTTGTGTATCCGAAAGAACCGGTAAGGGTAATCCTTGGAAACCGGCTGGCCTTTGCAACCCCAACCAAGGCATTCAAGGCCTTGAGCCTCGCCTCTGCCCTTCTCACATCAGGCCTTCGCATGAGCAACTCTGAGGGGAGTCCCGGGGGCAGTGGATCTGGCAAGGGGAGGCGTTTTTGTTCTTTATGGCCTGTCTCGGAAGTGTAGGGGTATCTGCCAGCCAAAACAGCCAATTCCTGCTGTGCCGAGCCTAGCTCCAACCTCAAGGAAGCAACCGCAGCCCTTGCTCTGGCCAGATTTCTTTTCACCCTTGTAATGTCGAGCAGTGATACAAGGCCCCGCCCATATCTCTTCTCAATAATATTCAATTCTTCTTCATAGCCCTTGACACGGCCACGAGCCACCTCTAAACGCATACCGATCGCCTTTGCCTTGAAGTATAGGGCCACCGCCTCTGCCACTACCCCATGGAGGATCACAAGGCGGGCCTCCTCTGCCTCCAGCAGGCGGGCGCGCGCCGCTTCTTCTGCCTTCTTGAGCCTCCCCCAAAGGTCAATTTCATAGGAAGCTGGCAACGCCAGTGTGTAAGAATCGGTCCTGATAGTGAACACCTTGCCTGGCATAATACCAATTATTGGCCTTTTTCGCCGCTCATAGGCACCCTCCAGGTGTAGGGTGGGGAATCGGTCGGCCCTTTTGATTGCAAGCCCTGCCAGCACTTCGTCGAGCCTCTCTGTTGCGGCCTTGATGTCCCAATTTCTGTTTATCACCTCTTCGACCAGGCGGTTCAGGCGGGGATCGTGAAACAGGGTCCACCATTTTGCAAACAAGACTGCATGAGGCTTGAACCCAGAGGTCCCATGTTGAAATGCAGAAGGTATCTCCAAGGGAAGATCGGGTCTCCGGTAGTCTGGGCCCATGTTCATGCAACCCGGGCCAACTAGCACCAGGGCCACAAAAAGCAGGGTTATAGAGCTGGTCCGCATATCACGCCCCGGCCTTTAATGTGTCCTTGGGCCTTAAAAACTTCCACCTTATCGAGATGATGATCAAGGGTATCAGGACGGCACCCATATCGTCCCACCTCCCCGGCCATAGATCCGGCATGAAAAAATAGGTGATGCCACCCAAGAGCAGGCTGGTCCGGAAGGCCCTCCCATAGCCCATAAAGGTGAATACCCGAAGAAATGTCATAAAGAGGAAAAACCATGACAAATAAAGCACCAGATTGGCAAGATACCGATAGCGCGCGGGTAACGTGGCCACTACAGCCTCTGTCCAACGCTCCCACAGGGCCTTGTGGCCTTGAAAACGGATTTTAATTACCTCCCCAATGGTCATCTTTTCATGGATGTGGATGCCGGCCGGGATCAAGAAATCCAGGTTAATTGGCCAAGGGCCCTGGTGCAGCATGTCGTTAGTGGCCCTAAAAGGGAGGGCCAGGATCTTCTTTACTCCAAAATAGGTTCCAAGGGCCAAGCTCCCGGCCAAGACCAGGAGTAATATGAGCAGAAAAGATCTTTTCATGATTACGACCTCCCCCAGCCTCCAGGGCCGATTCCTTAGGTCACTACAACATACAGAGGGAACAAGAAAAGTCAATGTTTTGAGGCCATGCAGTTTGGCCGAGGCAAAACTTCTTGACACCGTTTGCCCTGATTGTGATATGCAAAGATTTTCAACAAATAAGGCCATTAGGGACGTTGTGAATTTAGAACAGAGAGGAGGGCCACTTGTGAAAAAGATAGTTATTTTTTTGGGATGGATTGTTGCTGTAGCGGCGTTATTGGGTTTTTTCCCCGGGGTATCAAATGCAGAAAAGCGCCTAAAGGCAGGTTTTATTTATGTGGGGCCCATTGGAGATTATGGATGGTCTCACGCCCATGAGATGGGCAGACTCTATGCCATGAAAAAACTTCCTTGGTTGGATTCGGTCTATGTGGAGTCTGTAAAAGAGGCCGATGCCCCCAGGATAATTGACAGGCTTGTGAGGGGAGAAAAATGCCATGTGGTCTTTACCACCAGCTTTGGATACATGGATGCCACCATTGCCGCAGGCAAGAAATATCCAGACAGGATCTTCATGCATTGCTCGGGCTTCAAGAGGACAAAAAATGTTGGGACCTATTTTGCCGAGCTGTATCAGATTTATTATCTGAACGGATTGATGGCAGGGGCCTTGACCAAGACAGACAAAGTAGGATATGTGGCAGCCTTTCCCATCCCCGAGGTGGTAAGACATATTGACGCCTATGCGTTGGGGGTCAAGGCGGTAAACCCCAAGGCCAGGGTTCATGTGCGATGGCTCTTTGCATGGTACGCCCCTAGTAAAGCCAAGGAGGCAGCCGAGGCCCTGGTGGCAGAGGGATGCGATGCCCTCGCCTTTACAGAAGACTCCCCCAGCGTGATTCAAGTGGGCCAAAAACACACCGAAAAGGGCAACTCCGTGTTCACCTTTGGACATTACTCCCCCATGGAAAAATTTGGACCGGATTCAGTGGTCTCTGGCCAGCTTGTTGACTGGGGAATAATGTACGAGAAAATCCTAAGGGATGTTCACCAAGGGAAATGGACTAATGAGGACCTTTGGTGGAGAGTGAAGGAAGGCGCAGCCATCTTGGGAGCCAGCCCAGGGCATCCGGTCAATCCAAAGTTCGTGGAAAAACTCAAATCCATTATGGTCACCACCTCTGACCTCGGTAAAATGAGTGTCTATGACCTGGTGATGAAGAGATTGGCCCAGATGAAGCAAGGTCCAGAGGTATTTGATCCCTTTGTGGGGCCTATCAAGGATAATATGGGCAAGCTGATGCTAAAGGAAGGCCAGCGCGCTACCAAGGCCCAGCTTCTCAGTATAAACTATTATGTTGATAACATAGTGGGAAAAA
>JAMOVZ010000099.1 GCA_027061865.1 Desulfobacterales bacterium | reverse complement strand
CCTCTTCCCTGCTCAACACGATTTTCACAGGTCTTCCGGTCTTATAGGCCAACAGGATCGCAATATACTCATAGCCGTGGGTGTCTAGCCCTGTACCAAATGCCCCTCCCAGGGTGGGCACGATCACCCGTGTATGTTTCCCTTTAAGACCCATTGCAGCGAGTGCCTGATTAAAGTCGTTTTGTGCAAGGAAAGGGATCTGGGTCTTTGTAATCATGGTAAGGTTATTCTGAAGATCAAACTCGGCTATGCAGCCCGCCGTTCCCATGCAACAATGTGAGACCCGTTGGGTCTCAAAGTTTTCTTCAACCACATAGGCGGCCTTCTCCTTTGCCTTTTCCACATCACCTGACACAAATTTCCACGGCACCGGCACGAGATTGTCCTTTTTGGGCCTTCCACGCGGATCTGCCTCGTGAATCAGGGGAGCATCCTCTTTAAGGGCATCTTCAGGAGTAAAGACTTCCGGTAATTCTTCATATTCCACCTCTATGAGGTCCACGGCTTCTCGGGCTATCTCAGGGTCTATGGCAGCAACGGCAGCCACTTCGTCCCTGAATTGCCTTACCTTGTCACGCTTTAGCGCAAAGTTATCCCGGATAAATCCAATCCTGATCTCAGGAGTATTATAAGCGGTTATGACTGCCCGCACTCCCGGCAGCCTCTCTGCCTTTGAGGTGTCTATGCGCTTTATCCTGGCATGAGCGCATTCACTGTACTTTATCTTTCCATAAAGCATGCCAGGCCGTTTGATATCATGTATGTAGAGCGCCCTCCCGGCCACCTTTTCTGGGGCGTCCGGCCTTGGGGCATCAGTGCCTATGAAACTAAACTCACTCATTTGTTCCCCCTCAGCTTCCTCTCTTTTGAGCTGCCTTCTTTATGGATTCAACTATTTGCACATAACCTGTGCAGCGGCAAAGATTCCCGGAGATTCCCTTCTTGATTTCATCCTCTGTGGGACGAGGGTTTTCCTCCAGCAGTGCCTTTGCAGACATGATCATCCCAGGAGTGCAAAATCCGCACTGCACACCTCCATGCTCCACAAATGCCTCTTGGATGGGGTCCAGCTTGTTGCCTTCTCCAATCAAGCCTTCCACGGTGGTGACCTCTTTACCATCCACCTCAAAGGCTGGATACAGGCATGAATTTACACTCAATCCATCAACCAACACAGTGCAAGCACCACACTCGCCCTGGCCACATCCTTCCTTGGGCCCGGTAAGCTCAAAGGTCTCACGCAACACTTCCAGCAACATTTTATGGGAGGGAACCTCTGCCGAGACCTCGCTTCCGTTCAGTGTGAATCGAATGAGCTTTTTCATCCACTTCCTCCATTGCCAGCAATTTTTATGGAAAATCTGCCCGCCTTACATTTGGGCGCGGGTGAGCGCCTCTTTCAATGCCCTTTTGACCAGTATTCCTGATACCTCTCTGCGGTATTCTTGGGTTGACCTTACATCTGTAATCGGGCTGACAAGCTCCTTTACCTTGCTCTCCACTGCCCCGAGCAGCTCTTCATCAATGCTGCCGCCCTCCACCATCTGTTCTATCTCCCTGAGCCTCAGCGGAGTTGGGGCCACGGCCCCTACCGCCACCCGGCATCTCTTGCAAACCCCTCCCTCCATCATTACCATTGCAGCGGCATTCACAACGGCAATGTCCTGCTTGAGTCTTCCTAGCTTCACAAAGGCATTACCGCTCTTGTTCTCCGGAGCCGGAATTCTGATCTCCCTCAGGATCTCAACGTCTTCAAGGCATGTGCTTCCAGGGCCGGTAAAAAACTCCTCCACCGGGATCTCTCGTGAACCACCTGGCCCTTCCAATAAAAAGGCGGCATCCAGCACTATGAGCGGGGGGGCGGAATCAGCCGAGGGCGCAGCATTGCAAAGGTTGCCGCCAATGGTCGCGACATTCCGTATTTGGGGGTTTGCCAGCAGGGAAGCAGCCTCCTTCATGGCATAATACTTGGCCCCAACATGGGGATCTCTTTCCAGCTCCCTGAAAAGCACCATGCTTCCAAGCTTGATTCCACCATCGCTTTCCATTCCCCTGAGCTCCTCTATCCCCCTGAGGGAGATAAGGGCCTTCGGCGAGATTGCACCTTGCTTCATCTTTACGATTACATCTGTCCCTCCAGCCACATACACGGCATCACCTTTGAGCCGTTCCATCAGGTTAAAGGCCTCACTGAGGGACTGGGGCTGGTAATAGTCAAATCTTCTCATAGCGACTCCTGATTTCTCGTCTAATTCTCACTAAACATTCCGCCGACATTTTAACCACATGATGGAAAACTAACGCGGACTTCCCAAAAGGCCTTACACGGGCTATAAGTCTCTATTGTCAAACACCCTCTTGCTCTTCCTCTCAGATCTGGGAAGCTCGCCATAGCTTACGATTTGCACCTCTGCGCTCACCATAATCTGTTTCTTTATCTCTTCTTTTACTTTTCTCATCAAATCAGCATCCATTGAAGAGGCCCGTCCTTCATCCCTTTCCACCTTGAGGATCATGTAGTCTTTTCCGTCCTTCCGGCGTTCCAAGATGATCTGATATTCACTCCCTATTCCCTCGATTCCAGAGAGCACATGGTCGATCTGTCCTGGATAGATGTTTACCGCGCGGAAGATTATCATGTCGTCAGAGCGGCCCAAGATACGGTCATGCCGCGGCAGTATGCTCCCACAAGGGCACTTGCCAGGAATGAGCCGGCTCAAGTCCCTGGTCCTATATCTTATTAGCGGAACTGCCTCCTTCCTCAGGGTGGTCACCACCATCTCCCCTGTCTCCCCTTCTGGGACAGGCTCCAACGTTTCGGGATCAAGAATCTCCAGTATGTAATAATCCGCCCAGTAGTGAATCCCTGTATGATAAATACATTCAAGGCCGGTTCCAGGGCCGTATAGCTCGGTCATTCCAGGGATGTCAAACATGTGTTCAAGCCCCAGGAGCTCCTTGATCCTTCGGCGCATGGCCTCACTTGACCTCTCCGAGCCAAAGATCATCTTTTTGAGCTTAATCTTGTCTCTCAGTCCCCTCCTGTTTACCTCCTCTGCCATAAGGAGCCCCATTGAGGCGGTACAGCACATTACAGTGGATCCAAAGTCCACCAGAAACTGGCACTGCATATCAAGGTTGCCAGGGCCTGCAGGTATTGCCATGGCACCGAATTTCTCGCAGGCGAGTTGAAATCCCACACCTGCGGTCCAGATACCATATCCAACCGCGATCTGAACCCTGTCTTCCTTGGTGATCTCCGCCATCTCGTAGCACCGGGCGAAAAAGTGAGTCCAATCATCAATGTCCTTCTGGGTATAGCATAGGACCTTTCTTTTTCCTGTAGTGCCGGAGGAGGCATGAATGCGGACCACCTTTTCCAGCGGCACGGACAGCAGCGGGAATGGATAACCTTCCTGTAGGTCCTGCGCAGTAGTGAAGGGAAGGCGGCGAAGATCGCCGAGCGACTCTATGTCCTCTGGTCCAACCCCTGCATCCTCCAGCTTCTTCCGGTAAACCGAAGAGCCCTCATAGGCATGCCTTACGGTCCATTTAAGCCCTTCCAACTGGAGCTGCTTGAGTTCTTCTTCTGTCTTTATTTCAGGCATAAAGGTTTGCGTCATTGTTTCCTTGCCTCCCAACGCTATTCTTTTAAAATTTCATCTTGCCAGGTTTGGAATCATCAAAACTATGTCTGGAAAGATGATCAATAAAATGATGCACACTATACAGGCCATTAAAAAAAAGCTTACACTCTTAAAGATAGTTGCAAGATCGATATCAGGAGCTAATGCCTTTACCACGTATATGTTCACACCAACCGGAGGGGTAATCGCCCCCATGGTGGTGACCATGGTCAATATTATTGAATACCAGACAGGATCAAAACCCAATGCCATTCCAAGGGGGAAAAAGATGGGAATGGTGAGCACCAGAAAGCCCAAAGAATCCACAAAACACCCCCCTATCAAATAGATCAACAACACGATGGCCAAGATCACGTATGGGGAAACTGGCAAGGAGGCGGCAAATTCTGCTATATGAAAAGGCAGCCTGGTGACAGCAAGGAACCTGCCGAAGATGATGGCCCCCGTAACCAAAAAGAAAACCATGCTGGATATCCTGAGGGTGTCCATGATGGAATCCCAGATTCCTTTCCAGGTCAAGCGCTTTGTTATCCCTGTCACAATCAACGTAAAAAATACTCCGACCGCTCCCGCCTCGGTTGGAGTAAAAAGGCCGGCATAAAGGCCACCGATGACCAGGAAAAAGATTGCTACTGCTTCTATAATGCCGCCCAAGGCCATAACCTTCTCTTTAAAGGAGGTTTTTGGTCCAGGCGGGGCGAGCTCCGGATTCACCCGGCACATGACCCAAATGGTAAATACGAAAAGGAGCCCCAGTAAAATGGCGGGAAGTATCCCCCCAAGAAACAGCTTAATGATTGACTGCTCTGTCTGCAGCCCTATGATTATAAGGACCACACTGGGGGGCATCACAGTGCCAAGGGTTCC
The DNA here is from genome assembly GCA_027061865.1 of Desulfobacterales bacterium. Lineage (GTDB taxonomy): Bacteria > Desulfobacterota > DSM-4660 > Desulfatiglandales > Desulfatiglandaceae > JALVMN01. The sequence continues at coordinate 2,433 of JAMOVZ010000099.1, read as the reverse complement.
GCCCGTGACAACAGTTCCGCTGCTAAGCACAGTGCTGTAATTGTATTTCTTCATCTGGGGAAGGGCCACAGCGCCCATGGTGGCTGCCGTAGCGGTGTTGGATCCACAGATGGCAGCGAAAAGTTCATCAGCCCCAATGGTTGCTATGGCAAGCCCTCCTCTCCAGTGGCCAAACCACTTGTAGGCCGCATCGTAAAGTCTCTCAGCAATCCCAGAGTTAAACGCCAAATATCCTAGCAAGATAAACAATGGTATAACGGTAAGGCCGTACTTGGAAAAGGTGGCCCAGACATCTGTGCCCACCATGGCAATTGCAGCCTTAAAAGAGACCGCATACCAAAAGCCGCAAAACCCCACCACCGCCATGGCAAAGCCCACAGGCATGCCTAGGAAAAACAAGACGAGCAGGAGGACGATGATACCAATAATACCAACAACCGTAAGACTCATTTCCCATCCTCCTTTGTATTCTGCTCGCCTGCCTTGCCAAATAATGCCGCCAAGAAACTCCCCAAAAAAACCAGGGCAAGGGCTGCACACCCCAAGGCCACTGCATATGTGAAAGGATAGTAGATAATCCTTAATGTCTCAGTGACCTCTCCGGTTCTCCACAGATTGGTGGCATATCTTGCAATCTGCCATGCCACTATTGAGAAGAAGCCAAAGCATATGAGGCTGTTGATGCCATCCAGCAGCCGCCTCACTTTGGGTGGAAATCCCAATATTAAGATGTCCACGGCAATATGGCCCTTCTTCATTTGGGTGTATCCGAGGGCAAAGGCGGTAACTACTGCGCCCATGTACCCCATAAGCTCAAAGGTGCCACGGATGGGCAACCAAACTATCCTAAAAAATATATTGGCACAGGTAAGTATTATCATTACCGCAAGAACGGCTCCAGCCACATACATCAAGGTCTTGTTAATTACCTGATTCAATCTCTCAAAAAATTCCATACTCCCTATCCCTGCACATCAATAGAAATGTAACCAAGAGGAATCTGACCTATTTGGAGCAGGCCATCCAAGGCCTGCCCCCCTGCTTCATTCCATCTTATTTTCCAGAGTACATGGCGGCAAATGCCTTGATATCTTCTACAATTGCCTTGCCAGCAAGGCCCTTTTTCTCCGCCGATTTAATCCACTTGTTTGTGATGGGCTCAAGGCGCTTGTCCCATTTGGCCTTTTCTTTCGCCGAAAGCTTGATTACCTTCACACCTTGGTTCTTGACTGACCACTCAATGGACTCTTTCACATGGTTGTCCAGGTATTGTCCTGTCCATGCAGCCTGCTGGGCGCCAAGCTCCTCAAATACCCTCTGGACATCCTTGGGAAGGGAATTCCACTTGTCCATGTTCATTACCACGGCAAAGGGATATACAACCGTCTCGGTGAGGGTGACATATTTGCAAAGCTCGGCAAACTTGAAGTCCTTCATCACGTCAAGAGAAGAAAACAACCCTTTTACGACTCCCTTTTGCAAGGCTTCCGGGGTAGCAGGCATGGGCATACCAACTGGGTTTGCACCCCAAGCCTTGAGTATCTGGGCTGCCCCGCCAGAGGCCCTGAGATCCACTCCCTTTATGTCTTCCAGGGTTTTAATAGGTATCTTGGACATGATGCTGGATGGAGAGGTCGTAAACATGGTAAGGACCTTGACCTTGGCAAATGCCTTAGGCTGATATTTTTTGTAAAGATCCCAAAGCACCAGGCTGCCTACTAGGGAATTGGGAATGCCGAGAGGAAGGCTGGTGGCATTGGTAATCACAAAGCGGCCTGGCTGGTATGCCATACACAAGCATCCAATATCCGCCTGCCCGGCAATTACTCCATCCATCATATTCTTGGCGCCAAGCAATGTGCCCCCAGGGAATGTCTGCACCTGGACTTTACCATTGGTTCGTTTTTCCACCTCCTTTTTCCACCTTTCCATCTGAACACAAGGAAAAGTGGGAGCAGGCGGAAAGTTTGCATATGTGAGCTTTACAGTGCCTGCTTTTGCGGAATCTACATCAAAAGCTAGAAAAATTGACAATGAAATAACCAGGGCCAAAAGTATTAATCCCACGCGTCTCATGGTATAGCCTCCTTTTGTTGTGTGCTCTGCAATCGGTTAACACCACAAAGTTCGCCCCCACAAAGGGCCGAATCCCTGGATTCCCTTTTCACCCCCCTTCTGCTTCTATTTGGTTCTTGGCCTCCCAACAATACTTCTTCCTTCAAAAGGTATTTTCTTACCTTCCCAAGAGAAGTCCGTGGCAACGACTCCACAAAAATTATTCTCTTCGGTAGCTTGTAGCCAGCCAGCCTGTCTTTGCAAAACCCAATGACCTCCTCTTCGGTAACGGCTGCCCCGTCCCTTGGTATTATGAAGGCCATTCCCGCCTCGCCCCATCGATCATCAGGCACACCAATGATTGCCACATCTTCCACT
>JAMOVZ010000098.1 GCA_027061865.1 Desulfobacterales bacterium | reverse complement strand
GCTCCCTGATCACCTTTTCTATCTCAGCAGGATAAACATTTTCTCCCCCCGAGATGTACATGTCCTTAGCCCTGTCCACCAAATAGAAATAGCCATCTTCATCCATCCTGGCCAGGTCACCAGTATAGAGCCACCCATTTCTTATGGTCTCCGAGGTGCTAACCGGATCTTCCCAATATTCATTCATCATGATGGAGCCCCGCACAACGATTTCACCCACCTCTCCTGGAGCCACACTTCGGCCTTGGCGGTCCACCAAATCCACTTCTGCATGGAATACGGGACGGCCCACGGTACCGGGCCTGGCCAAGGAATCCTCTTCAGAAGCCCACAGCAAGATGGAGGTCTCGGTCTGCCCCATTATTTGCCTTACAGGAAACCCTGCCTCCTTGCACCTCAGGAGAAGTTCATGTGTTGTCTTTTCCCCACCAATGGCGCACACCTTGAGGGAGGAGACATCTGTCCGCTTCTCTTCAGGCATGGTCAAGAGATTCCGGTAGATCGTAGGCACACCTAGAAACTTGGTGACCTTGTAACGGGCCATGTCAAGGTATGTCCGCTCTGGATCAAATCTACGGTGAAGCACCATGGTGGCACCTTTATAGAGGCATGGGGATGCTTGAATGAACAGGCCCCCTGAATGAAACAGGGGCAGTATGATCAGCATCATGTCATCGAAGTTCAGCTTGAAGAAAGTGTCGGCGTTCAGACAATTGAAGAATGTTTTGCGGTGGGACAGCACTGCCCCTTTCGGGCTTCCAGTGGTACCAGAGGTATACATGATCACTTGGGGCTCTTCTGGATCCTCTGCCCTGAAGGTGGATTCAAATGTGGAGCCGGTCTCGGCACGCTCATCCATCCCTTTTTTATAGTCCAGATAATTGCCCTTACTTGGTTCACCCCCTATTTTAACAACAAATGGAAGTGGATTATAATTTTGAAAAACCAGATCAGTGACTACAGCCTCAAATGCCTCGCCAAACACGAAGACCTTGGGTCTGCAGCTGCTCAGGGTGTAATCCACTTCCCTTGAGACATGCCTGAAGTTAATGGGCACAAAGATAGCGCCAATCCTGGAGCAAGCCAAATAAAGTTCCAGAAACTCAGGGCAGTTGCTCAGCATCACCGCCACCCTGTCACCCTTTTCCACCCCTAGCGACACCAGCCAGGATGCAACTGCCCCTGCACGCTCGTTCAGCATGGCATAGGTAATAAGCTCATCTTCAAAGACAATGGCAGGCTTTTGGGGGTGAAGTTCACCCCACCGCTTCACCCACCACCCTGCATTCATGGACCTGGTCATCTGTTTCAACCGCCCTGACCCCTCAAAAGATACTTGGCTCCACGTGCTCTCCAAACACTTCCCGGAACACATCTGCCATCTCGCCTACTGTCGCATAGTTTTTGCAACACTCAACCAGATAGGGCATCACGTTTTCCGTGCCACGGGCCGCCTTTTCCAAGGCTTTGAGTGAGTCTCTGACAGCCTTGTTATCCCGGCTCCTGCGGAGCTCTTTTAGGCGTTCAATCTGCTGAAGGGCCCAAGAGTCATCGTATTCAAATAGCTCCACTTCCATGTCCACACCCTCTGTGTACTTGTTTACCCCCACCTTGATGATCTTCCCCTCTTGGAGCTTTTTTTCGTACTCGTATGCCTGGCGGGCCACCTCGCGCTGAACATATCCGGAAGAGACCGCAGGTATCATGCCGCCGATCTTTTCTATCTTCTCCATCTCCTCCAGGATCTTCTCCTCCATCTCCTTGGTGAGGGTCTCAATGAAGTATGAACCGGCAAGCGGATCCACGGTGTCTCTAAGGCCGATTTCATCCATCAATATCTGGAATGTCCTGAGGGAAATGAGGGCCGCCCGTTCCGTAGGGATGGTATATGCCTCATCGTAGGAGCACAGAGCCGTGGTCTGGGCGCCCGAGAGGGCCGCAGCCAGTGCATAGTAGGCTCCCCGCACGATATTGTTTTCAGGCTGCTGCTTTGTCATGCCCGAGCCCCCTCCTCCGAATATGCCTCTGAGAAAAAGGGCCTTTTTGTTTTGCACATTGTAGCGCTCCCTCAGGAGCTTTGCCCACAGCTTCCGGGCTGCCCTGAATTTGGCAACCGTCTCCCACAAGTTGCCATATATATTCAGGTTGAATGAAAACCTTCCCACGAACTGCTCTGCCTCGTATCCACGGGCCACTACATTGTCTATGTAAGCAAATGCGATCTCAAAGGCATAGGCAATCTCTTGGGCAGGAGTGCATCCTGACTCCCTTATATGGTATCCGCAAACAGAGACAGGATTGCATCTCGGCAACTCCTTCATGGAGTACTCGATAGTATCACCAATAAGCCTCACCGACGGCTCAACAGGATATATCCAGGCCCCCCTGCCAACCATCTCTTTCAAGATATCGTTTTGGGGAGTGGCGGATATCTCTTCCTTCTTGTAGCCGAACTTCTCGGCCACCGTCTGATACATGGCAAGCATAACGCTTGCCACCGCATTGATAGTGAGCCCTGTCCCTATTCGGTTTAGCTGTATATCCTTAAAGGCGATCTCAAAGTCTTGTAAGGAATCAACGGCCATCCCCACCCTTCCCACCTCGCCTTCTGCAAGCGGGTTGTCAGAGTCAAGGCCCATCTGGGTGGGGAGATCAAAGGCAACATTGAGGCCGGTTTGGCCATGGGATATCATCAGCTTGAATCGCTTGTTGGTCTCCTCGGGGGTTCCAAAGCCCGTGTACTGCCGGGTAGTCCAATTCCTGGATCTATAGCCGAGGGGATGAAGACTTCGGGTGAAGGGAAATTCCCCCGGATCCCCCAAGTCCTTGTGGTAGTCAAACCCTATTAGCTCCAGGTCTTCAGGGGTATATACTGGCTTGACCTCTATCCCTGACTCTAGAATAACCTTCTTGATGGCATCCTTTTCATCCTTAATGTATGTGGCTACACCCATGGCCGGCTCTCCTTCAAAAGTTGAGGTTACTTCTTTACGTTCTTCTTGATAAAATCCACTATCTCATCGAAAGGGGCGCCTCCGGGAAAAACTCCATCCACCCCCATCTCCTTGAGCACCTCTATGTCCTTGCTGGGGATTACTCCCCCCACCAAGATCAATTTATCCTCAATACCCTTTTCCCTTACCAGTTCCATGAGTTTTCTACATATGGGGATATGGGCTCCAGACATGATAGAAAGCCCGATCACATCCACATCTTCCTGTATGGCCTGGTTGACGATACTGGGAACGGTTTGGTGAAGCCCTGTGTAAATCACCTCCATACCTGCATCACGAAGCGCATGGGCTACCACCTTGGCCCCTCTGTCGTGTCCATCAAGCCCCGGCTTTGCAATCAACACCCTTATCTTCCGATCATTCATCTCTCCCCTCTCCTTTGCCTGTGTTGCGTGCCGACAGGGTTTTCCGCCTCAAAGAGTTCAAGCACGGTCTGCTGCCCCCTAAGGATATGGTTTCTAACAAGTCTTTCGACCCGGTCTGCATCCCGTTTCCTGATAAGGCTTAACATCATTTTGTGGTCTTCGTTGCTCTTGAGGGCCATATCCGGCACCCTGAGTATCATCATCCTGAATCTATATATCTGATCCCTTAAGTGGTTGATCATGCTTATGAGCTTTGGGCTACGGCTCAAGGAGTAAAGTATGTCATGAAATTCGGTGTTGATCTTGGGAAGGCTTTCCAGATCATTTACCTCTAAGTGCCTCTGGTATTGATTGATCTTTTCCTCTAAGGCATCCAGATCATTTTCTCCGTGCTTGATGGTGGCAAGCCTTGCTGCATAGCTTTCAAGAACCGCCCTAATGCCGAAAGTCTCTTCTATATCTTCCCTGCTGAGGCGTGCAACAAAAAAGCCCGTGCTTGTCTGATGCTCCAGCCACCCGTCCCGCTCCAGCTTATGAAAGGCCTCCCTCACAGGCGTGCGGCTTATACCCATTGCCTCTGCAACCCGGGATTCAGCCACTCGTTCCCCCGGCCTCAGGTCCCCGCGAATAATTGCCTGTTTGAGGTTTTCATACACATAGTGGCCCAGGGACTTTCTCTCAGGCAGCTCCAATTGCCCTATAGGAAATGCCATTGAGTCCCTTTGCCCCATACCAACCTTTACAGCCATCTCTTTATAGTCCTGCCCAGCGAGCGATATTGGTCTGCAGTATCTCGTGGGTCCCACCGCCGTAAAGCAGGAAGCGGTTGTCCCGATAATACCTCTGTGGATTATACTCCATGGAATAGGCATAAGCGCCGAATATCCTCATTGCCTCATCACCGGCCCTGCAAGCCGCCTCTGTGGCAAAGTACTTGGCCATAGAGGCCTCCTTGAGGCAAGGAATCTTCTTGTCTATGAGTTCAGCGGCCTTGTAGACCAGGAGTTTTGATGCCTCTAGATCCGTTGCCATATTGGCTATCTTGGCCTGAATGAGCTGGTAGTTGCCTATGGTCTTTCCAAACTGGACCCGCTCATGGGCATACTGGATGGAATCTGCCAGTGCAGCCCGCTGCAGCCCTATTGCAAGCGCCCCGGTCATGGCCCTGATCTCAGAGAGTATCGACAGCAAATTGCTGAGCCCCCTTCCCTCTTGCCCTAACATATGGTGGCGGGGAATCTGGACATTGTTGAAGGAGAGTTCAGAAATCAAGGTGGTCCTTGTGCCCAACAGATCAAAGGGTTTGCTCACCTTAACCCCCGGGGTATCAGCGGGAATAAAGAAAAAGTTGAGGCCCTTGAGTTTCTTGGCAGGATCTGTCTGGCACAGCACCGTGTAAAAATCCGCAACTGGTCCATTAGTCACCCAGGTCTTCATGCCGTCTATCACATAGCCTTCCTTGGTCTTGACGGCCCTCGTGCTCACATTACCGAGGTCTGAGCCTGCCTCCGGCTCAGTAAGGCAAAAGCAGGCAACCTTTTCACCACGAATGGCCGGATAGAAATACTTTTCATGAAGCTCTTCATTTCCAAAATGAAACAGGAAATTGGTCCCCATGAGGCACTGCATGGCAGTGATGGCCGCCACACTCATCAGCCCGCGGGCAAGTTCTTCACAAATAATGCAATAAAGGGTCGTATTTCCGCCTGACCCTCCCTTTTCCCTAGGATATCTTATTCCATAAACCCCCATCTTTCCTATCCGCTTGAACATGTCCATGGGAAACTGGGCGGTCTCATCAATCTCTCTGGCCCTGGGTATCAGTTCTTTGTCAACGAACCGGGCCA
>JAMOVZ010000097.1 GCA_027061865.1 Desulfobacterales bacterium | reverse complement strand
GGCATCTGCAGAGGGGAGGGGCCCCCACGGCCTATGACAGGCGTATGGGGCGCAAATTCGGAATCGCAGCCATTGACATGATAGTAAACGAAGACTTTGGGCGGATGGTAAGCCTCAAGCACGGTGAGATCACCACAGTCCCTCTTAAAAAGGCCTTGGAGAAGCTGAATCTAGTGGAGGTGGAAAAGTTCTACAATACCCTTAGCTATAAGAGCCTGGATCAAATTCTTTGAGGCAGGAGCTTTCCTGGATTCAGTATCCCATTTGGGTCAAAGGCCCTTTTTATTCGCGCCATAAGGCGCACCGCATCGGGAGCAATTTCCATCCCCAGATATTCCCGCTTTGTGATCCCTATTCCATGTTCTCCCGTAATGGTTCCGCCAAGCTGGATCACCCTCTTAAATACCAGTTCAATAATCTCCTCGGCCTTTTGCGTTTCTCCCCGCCTCTCTTTGTCGAGCATCACGTTTACATGGATATTGCCGTCGCCCGCATGTCCAAAGGCAGGGATGGGAAGGCCGTATCGCCTCTCAAGCTCGCCGAGGAACCGGATCAAATCGGGCATCCTGCTTCTTGGCACCACTATGTCTTGACTGATCTTGTGCGGCCGGAGCTTATAGAGGGAGGGGGAGAGATTCCTCCTTGCCTCCCAGAGCGCTTCTGCCTCTTCTTTGTCTTTGGCCGTTCTGATTTCGAGGGCACGGCAGTTCCTCAACATCCCTTCCACCCTGGCAGCATCCCTTTTGACTGAGCTGTGTTCCCCATCGACCTCTATCAAGAGGAGCGCCCCGGTTTGCGTTGGGATGGATAGATCGATCTCAGCTCTGAGGCACTGGATACATCTTGAGTCAATAAGCTCAAGCACTGCAGGGATTACTCTTGCCCGAATCATCCGACACACCGCCCTTACCGCGTCTTCCACTTGGGAGAACATGGCCAACATCGTCATCTTTGACTCTGGCTTTGGGAGGAGTTTTAGGATGATTCGGGTTATGATGGCGAGCGTGCCTTCTGAGCCCACCAGGAGTCTTGTAAGATCGTAGCCCGCCACCCCTTTCATGGTCTGAACCCCTGTCTTCACTATTTCGCCTGTAGGGAGAACCGCCTGGAGCCCCAACACATAATCACGTGTCACACCATATTTCACCGCCCTCAAGCCCCCTGCGCACTCGGCCACATTGCCGCCTATTGTGGAAATCTTGATGCTTGCCGGATCAGGGGGATAGAAGAGCCCCAAGCGCTCCACTTCTTCCTGGAGGTGGGCGGTAATCACCCCAGGCTCAACCTTTGCCACCATGTTGTCCGGGTCAATCTCCAGGATTCGATTCATGCGCTCAAGAGAAATCACAAGCCCTCCCTCCACCGGCACGGCCCCTCCGCTCATTCCACTTCCGGCCCCCCTGGGGACTACTGGGAATCCCTCTTTGTTTGCCAGGACCATGAGGCGGGAGATTTGTTGAGCAGAGGATGGCAGCGCAACGGCATCAGGCATGGAGCTCAGCTTGGTGGCATCGGCCCCGTATTCTTCAAGCCCTTCGGGGGCACGAAAAACAAAGGAAGGGCCCACGATGGCCTCCATCTCTTTTATGATGTAATCAGAAATCATGTCTTCAGAGGCGTCTTGCTTTTAAAGGCATGTTCCAAGGTGAGGCGGTCCATGTATTTGAGGTCTGCTCCCATGGGAACACCCAGGGCAATTCTATACACATGGAGTTGGGGGTATTTTTCCGCAAGCAGCCTTGCGATGAAAGAGGCAGTGGCTTCTCCCTGGGTGGTGGGGTTGGTGGCAAGGATTACTTCCTCTATCCTATCTTTGCCAATCCTTACCATTAACTCGCCTATCTTCAGGTCTTCGGGCCCAATGCCGTCCAATGGAGAGAGGGCGCCATGGAGCACATGGTATTTCCCTCTAAAGGCGCCGGCCTCCTCTATGGCCAATTGGTCGCCAGGGCTTTCCACCACGCAAACGATATGGCCTGCCCTGCCGGGGTCTTCGCATATGTTACAAGGGTCGGTGTCGGTGATATTGAAGCACACGGAGCAGAACTTTATCTTTTTCTTTACCTCCAAAAGTGCCTTTACAAGCTCTTTGACATTGGCTTCATTGCTGCGCAAGATATGGAGAGCTATCCTCATGGCTGACTTCGGCCCCAATCCTGGAAGAGAGGCCAGCCTGTCCACCAATACTTCAAGGGGCGCAGGATAGATTCCCATTTATGACTTCCTTAGATCAAGCCAGGGATATTAGGTAGGTTGAGACCTTTGGTGAGTTTTGCCATCTCCTGATTTACCATCTCTTTTGCCCTGGCCATTCCTTCATTTATCGCGGCCATTATCAAGTCTTGAAGCATCTCTGGGTCATCAGGGTCAATCACCTCTGGCTCAATCTTGATGGAGACCAGCTCCTGTCGGCCATTTACCACCACTGTAACCATCCCTCCGCCAGCCGAGGCCTCTATGGTCTTTTCTCCGACCTCTTCTTGGAGCTTAGCCATTTTTTCTTGAAACTGCTGGGCCTGTTTCAGGATCTGGCCCATGTTTGGTATTCCTTTCACGTCTCACCTCCGTAGATTCCATAGATTATTTTCAACCCGCCGTTTTGACCCATTTGGCCAATACCCTATTTTACAAGGGGAAGCCTCCTCAGCCAACAATCTTGCCTTCAAATACTTCCAGTAATTCCTTTATGGGCATTGAAATCCCCGAGTTATTTCGGCCCTTGACTTTGGTGGAAGGCCTTTTCCCGTCTTCTATTCTGATCTCCACCTGGTTTTCATAAAATTCCCTAGCAAGTTTCAGGAGTTCTGAAAACCTTTCCTTATCATCAAAATAGGCCGAAGAAAAGGGCTCTGTGCCCCTCTCCAGCCTGAGTATGCCAGAGTCCAGCCCAATAAACCTCCATCCCTTAAGGATATTTGCCATGCCCTTGTTTTTTTTTGCCACAAATTTGACAAACTCATCCCAGTCTTTCCGCCTTAGCGTTTCTTTGCCCTGGGATGAGGGGGGGGCAGGGTCAGCGAGGGGATTTTGCTCCCCTAGCATCCTTTTCTCAAGGGATTCTAGCTTCTCCAAGATCTTTCCAAAAGAGGCGAGGTCTCCCAGAGTGCAAAGCCTTATGAGAATGGCTTCAAGTACAAGGCGAGGCTGGGAAGCAAATCTCAGGTCTTCTTCCCGCTTGATTAAAAGGTCCAAACTTGCCTGGATCTTTTCCAACCCTACCTTGGTTGCAAGCTCAGTGATGCGGCCCCTTTCTTCTTCAGCAAGGTCCAGGAGTTCAGCTTCAGGGGCAGCAACTGACACCATTAGATCCCTGAATTGATT
>JAMOVZ010000096.1 GCA_027061865.1 Desulfobacterales bacterium | reverse complement strand
CTGCAAAATTCCTAGCCTTTTTCCAAAGATGTTCAGGCAAGGCGATTGTAACATTTTTTGTGGCCATAACCCGTCTCCATTTTTTATTTATATTAACACGAGTTCGTGAAAGAGACATTATTTTTTAATCACACCGAGCTATCCAATCCTCTGATTTCTTACAAGCTCGCCAAGGACCTTGGCAGCCGATGCTTCCTCAGGTCTTATAGCCACAAGTTTCTCTGCCAGATAATCAGAAATCGCCAAAATGAGCTCTCTCATGCTGGCATCGCTGTAATATTCAGGCACATTCAGGGTAAGGTGGGCAAGAACTTCATCAGCCTCCACCCCTTTTTGAAGCTCCATGAGCGCATACAAGACGGCCCTTAGAGGTGCTTGATAAAACTCAGACCCTTCCCCCATTTCAGCCCTTCCAAGTTCATTGGCACCCTTGAGCCTTGCCCTGTTTGCCCTGGAAGAGGCCATTACAGCCCTGAAATTTTTAACCTTGAATGCCTTGGCAAAATTCTGATAGTTATCAAGTCTATTAATGCCCCGTGATTCCATGTCGAGCATCTTCAAATAAAACCTCTCTATGCCTGAAAGCCTCTTCCAGTATCTTTCTTCAATCCCCTGGGGCACAAGGCTTCTATTGGCCACATCCACGGCAAAATCAATAAGCTCATCCACAAAGGTCTTTTCACCTGCAACCCTTGGCTGAAGGGCCTCCTTGGTCATGTCCTTACCGTCAATCATGTCATATCGCGTCAAAACTCTCAGCGCAGCCGCGTAGCCTGCCATCTGAAGGTCTGCATCTTCAAAGACATTTTCATCCCTCCCCTCTGCCAGGACCTCCTGATTGAGCCCTGTAAGCTCTCTCACCTGCGCTTCCACCTCCTCCTGTATCTCATAGGCAAGATCATCCCGATAAGTCTTGAGCCGTTCTCGTCTCTTCCTGCACACAAGAAGCATGGTTCCTTTTACGTGGCTCCCCTGTCTGAGCGCGCTATCTGTCTCAGTCACCACATACCAGGCAGCTGTGACCTGAAGGCCAGAAGCCCAGACTATATTTGCCATGTCTGCCCATATTGTACCCTTCTGATGGGTAAACATGATGACCTGGATACCATTGTCAGGCATAAGCTCGGTCATCCTGGAATAGGCCTTCACCATGTTTCTTCTGAAGTTTTCATCCTCTCCCTTTATGGCAAGGGCTCGCCTTGAATCCCAGACCCAGTTTGAAAATTCAGCAGGAGGATTTTTCCTGAGCCAAGCTATGAAGAATTCGAGGATTTCCTCATATTTGACGGCATCGCCGTAAGGGGGGTCGGTGATGTAGAGGTCGTTCTGTTCTGAAATTTGGTGGGCGGGAAGGGATTCTACCAGAAAATGAGAACAAATTGCGTCTATTTTATTATATTTTATATTTAATAAATTTTGAGCATATAAAAAACCTCGGCAACCATAATTAAAAAAAGTATTTAATGCTTGATTATAAAAAGTTTGTTTTACAGCTCCTCCACCTCCGTCACTTGTGGACCAATGAGATAATTTGCTATTCCAGTTAAGTAATTGACAAAACGCTAACTTTAAATATGCATTACTTGACTTATTCGCTAACCCTCCCACCAACAACTGCCGTGGATTGAAAAGGTGGTGCCAGTGGGTCCACCCGCGTGTCCGAATAGGCTCATCCGTTTTGGCTCCAGGCTCTATCCGTGAATCAGGAATCCAGCCCTTTTCCTGCCATTCCTCAAGGTGTTCGGCAACAAAGTTTTCAACTATCTTTTCCCTTTTGATGTCTTCCTCTGTTACAGCCCTAAATTCATATTTCCACTGCTTGCTATTCTTTTTGGGTCTCATCCACTGGATGCAATAGAGCCTTTCCTGCAATATGTCATTTGGCCTTGGCTTGAAGTCGTGTTTTTCCCAGAGCCTGAGCCTGTTGCCAGTGGTTCCATCTGGATTTCTGTAGTCTCCCCTTAAAGTGGAAATTTTTGTCCTGTATTCCTTGCCGTCCACAATATGAAAAAGATAAGGGTCACCGCCTCGGCCGTCTGACCGGACCGTTCCCTCTTTTGCCAGCTCCAGCTCCTCTTTGCTTACGCCAGAGACGATCTCTATGTCATAACGCTTATTGGGATGATCTGGGACAAGCCTTGCGATGACCTTATAGCCCTTGCTAACAATTAAGGTGGGTAAAAGTGGAACCATCCACCCTGACTGGGGGCATCTTACTTCAACACAATACAAAAAGACCTTTGCCCTCCAGCCTCTTCCATCTTCTTCTATACCAAGCCTGTCAATCTCTTCTTGAACCTTTTTTATCAGCTCTTTTCGCTTATCTTCCAGCAGCTTTCTTTCTTCAGGCTGGGCACCCACTATATGAAAGGCACCCCATGTTAGCATGGCTGCAATGGGATTAAGATCTGATGCAAAGACATCACAGCCAAGGCGTGCTGCCTCAAAGGGTATCTGACCTGAGCCGCAAAATGTATCAGCCACCTTTGGCCTGTGGCCAAAACGCATTATCCCAAGCTGTTCAATGAGCTCAGGAAAGGAATGGGCATCTGTGCCAAGATGTTCGTTTACCTTCTCCCAAACATGGTCAAAAAGCTGGTCGCCCACCTCTTCAGGCCGTTTGGCTGTCCGGACAAGCTCACGGTAGGGAATGGCTTCCCTGTCTGATAATTGCTGGATAAGTTTTTGGGCAGCTTTACCACCCTTGGCCTCAAGCCTTTTAGTCATGGATTCCATGTCCATGCCCATCAAAAGCTCAAAGATCTCAAGATCCTTTCTGGGATTGTCTGTAGCTGGCAAAAGGGCGCCAAGTATGCAGGCCTTTGCAAGAATCAGGGGTTTTCTACCTTTCCAGTAACTTCCAAGGGCGGTTAATGTCTGGCCAGAGCCTGCCATCCTTTCCTTGTGCACTTCCGCCGACAGCTTTTGAACGGGCAAAAGCCTCTCTATCAGCGCGGGAACATCTTTCAACCTATAATAAGGTTTCATACTCATTTCGTTATCTTTTCCCTTTAACCAACGCAAAAAGCGGCATCTCTCCATTCAACTTCCTTGGCCTTGGCCGCCTTTTTCTTGCTTCAACCACTGGTTCCCCGTCTGACAGGGCAAAGTAAAGGGCCTTTCTCCAGCCCCGATCTCTGTCCTCTGGAAGTCCTGCCTCTGCTACTGTCTGGGAAAAGAGCCACCAGCGCTCCTCTGGGCGTAGGGCCAGCCATTTGGTGCATATCACAAGGAGTTCTTCATCTGTCTGGGCCTGTTCTGCTGCCCAAGCGAGCACGCAAAGCTCTTTTCCAAGGAGCCTGTCCACCGGGTTTTGTCCAACGCGCCACC
>JAMOVZ010000095.1 GCA_027061865.1 Desulfobacterales bacterium | reverse complement strand
AGATACTTGCTCTTGGACAAGCTCCCCTTGCACTGGATTCCTGTTTGGCGCCATTACGCCAGGTCTCACGGTCGCCATCTGTGGCCTGGAATACCGGCTTGCGATGGTAGCCATTACATTGCCGCCGAATGCAGGTCTGGTCTGGAGCAAAATTTTTTCTGCCGGGTCAATGGTAAGCTCGGTACAGTCTGCGGTAAGGCCCACGCCCACTCGCCTCGAAACCCTTGGAGCCAAGTCACGGCCTATGTGAGTAGCCCCCATCAAAAAGACATTGGGCTTATATTTTTTGACGAGCACCTCGATGGCATCAGTGTAGGGTATGGTTCTATAATGGGCAAGTTCGGGGGCATCCACCATGTAAACCTTCTTGGCGCCATACTCAAAGAGTGTATCGGAAAGGCCTGCGACCTGATGGCCGAGGAGGACCGCAGCAGTGTCCTGTCCCAATTCTGCGGCCAGTTCTTGGGCCTTTCCCAGCAGTTCCAGTACAACAGGGACCAGGGTTCCATCTCTCTGCTCAGCAAAGACCCACACTCCCTGCCACTCGGAGAAATCTGGAATCTCGCGGGCCACCATATCCGTCCTTATGGCCCCTTGTTTACAAACCCCTATGCAGGCCCCACAAGAGGTGCAACGCTCCAGGATCCTCGCTTTTTTGTCTACCACCTCTATGGCATCATATGGACAGGCCTTAAGGCAAAGCTTACATCCATTACAAAGATCTACTTCCACCCATACAGCCATTACACCCTCTCCTTCTCAATCACTCCTTACTCCTCACCCTTTGCGCTTCACCCTCATATCAACTTATTCTCTCTCAATTTTGCAATTAGATCTGCCACCACCGTTTTTGTATCGCCTTCAAGAATCTCTGTCTTTCGCTTAAACTTGGGGGCAAATGTCTTGATCACATGTGTGAGCGACCCTGAAAGCCCTACATCTGAGTTTTGAACATTAATATCCGCTGCATTCCAAACCTCTATGGAGGCTTCATCCCTGCATGCATCCAGAAGTAGCCCCACCACCGGATACCTAGGCTCATTTAGCCGCGATACAACTGTAAGAAGGGCCGGCATCTGGCATCTCACCCGCTCATAGCCATCCTCGAGCATCCGTTTTACGAGCAAGCTTTCCTCCCCCACCTCCTCTATCTCAAACACATATGTGACTTGAGGTATTCCCAGAAAATCAGCAACCTGGGGCCCTATCTGGGCGGTGTCCCCATCAATGGCCTGCCTTCCGCAAATGATAAGGTCATAGGGGCCCAGCTTCTGGATGGCCTTCCCTAAGGTATAGGAGGTAGCCCAGGTGTCAGCGCCTGCAAATGCCTTGTCAGAAAGCAGAATCCCGCGGTCAACACCCATGCCCATTGCCTCTGATATGGCATCAATTGCCTGCGGGGGTCCCATGGAGACGGCTGTAACACTTCCCCCAAACTGCTCTTTCAGTGTCAGGGCCGCCTCAATGGCATGCAGGTCATCAGGGTTTATTATGCTCTCCACCCCTTCGCGGATGAGTGTTCCGGTCTTGGGGTCAATTTTCACTTCAGTGGTATCAGGGACCTGCTTTATCAAGACGATTATTTCCATTGCTCCCCTTCTCCCGAGTACATGCTCTTACCCAAATCCGGTTTTACCACCTTTGGGTAATTAAATTTGGAAAAGTTTGACAATCAATATCGTTCCTATAGTTATTTCATTAGTACAAACAACATGTTACCAGCATTATTACCCGAAAGTGGTATTACGTGAAATAGGTAATTGGCTTGAGCTAAATTATCTTTTGCTCTTCCAGATCCTTGAGTTGTTCCTCTGTGTAACCTAGTTTTTCGCCAAAAATAAGGCGGTTGTGCTCCCCAAACCTTGGAGGGAAGCTCAGCTCTCTCTTGCAAGACTCCAAATAGGGTGTCATATGAGGGGGAGGTGCAAGTGTTACCTCGAGCCCGGTTTTAGGGTCTTTGGTGTGGAGCAATATGGGCTCCACCAATGGATCTTTTATGACATCGCTGATCTTCTTAATCTCCCCCACGGGGACCCCTATTGACTTAAAAAGCTCCATTAGTTCTTGCGTTGGATAATTGCGTGTTATCTCCTCTATGGCCTTGTTTAGGTTTGTTACATCCTTTATTCTCCCCTCATTTTTTTCATATTCAGGCCTGTCAAGGGTACTGAATATCTCTTGGGAGACCATGGCCTTCCACTGCTTGTTGTTTCCAACAGCCAAATAGAGGAACCCATCCTTTGTCTCAAACACGGAGACAGGGGCAAAGAACTCATGGGTGTTGCCCCTTCGGGTTATCTTCTTTCCAAAGGTAGCGGTAAGGGTTATGGGGACAGTAAGCCATGAAACAGACGATTCGAACATGGATACGTTTATACAAGAACCTTCCCCCTTGACAGCACGCTTGTACAGGGCCTTCATGATCAGCCCGTAGGTATGCTCGCTGCAGCCCATATCAGGCAACGGAATTCCAAGGACTTGGGGGGGGCCGTCAGGCTCACCCGTCAGCTCCATGAGCCCTGAGCGGGCCTGGAGGATCGGATCATAAGCAGCTTCGTTGATGCCAGGGCCAAATCCAGTTACTCCAACCCATATGATATCAGGCTTGAGTTGCTTCAAGGTCTCATAATCAATGCCTAGTTTCTTGTAATTCTTGGGCAACTGGTTGGTGGCAAATATATCCACATCCAATTCTTTTATCATCTTCCTGAAAAGCCCTTGCCCTTGAGGAGATGCCAAATCCAGGGTCACTGCCTTTTTTCCGGCATTTATGCACAAATAGTAAGAATACATCCTTTCCTCACCCAGGACATCTTCACCCACCATGCGGTTTGGATCACCATAGACAGGGTGTTCCAGCCTGATTACTTCCATTCCATCCTGAGCTAATCTGAAGGTGAGGTAAGGAAGGACTGTGGCCTGCTCCAGAGAAAGTACCGTAATGTTGCTGAAAAGCTCCATTCTTAGCGCCTCCCAAAGGGATTTTGCCCATACTTTGATACTGATCTCACGCATTGTATACAGTGTACAATAGTTTTCTGTCAACCCTTCAAATAGAGTTTCGGTCAAAATTAAAAAGCTCCCTCTGCCGGCAAAGCTGGTTCAACTCCTTTTGGTAGGAGCCTTTGTTTCTTTTTCAAATTCCCTTGGAATGGATATAATGATTATTTACGGTTGTCCAAAGCCGGTTTCAAATTCAAAACTATGCCGGGCATCATTAATGATTCTTGTTTTCTGAATCGGAAGGGGTGGTTAACCATGATGAAACTGATCCTATCTCTGGCACTGGTTATTCTTTGGACAATTCCCTCATACCCATCAGATGCAGGTTTTCGCCCGGGCGAGAGGCTCCATTATGTGCTTACCTGGAGTGGCATAAAATCTGGGGAATTGAGCTTGGAAGTTGCTCCCATGGAAACTGTTATGGACGAGGAATGCTGGCACTTTGTAATGAAGGCCAAAACCACCAAATTTGTCGATATTTTTTATAAACTGCGTAATCGCGTGGATGCCTACACTGACCGGAGCCTGACCCGATCACTGCTATATATTGAAAATAAGCGGGGATTCAAGTCAAAGGAAAAGAAAATACAATTTGACTACAAAAAGCTAGAGGCATTCTACATCAAGAACGGCCGCCTCAAGAGGGTGACTAAAATAGCCCCTTCCACTTATGATCCACTTTCTGTGTTTTACCATTTTCGAGTGCAGTCCCTTCTCCCTGGCACAATAATAAAGGCCCCTATCTCAGATGGAAAGAAATTCGTTATTGGAGAGGCCCGGGTAATGAGAAAGGAAAAGGTGCTTGTGGGAGACAAAAGTTACGACTGTGTTCTGGTGATTCCTGATCTTAAACATGTAGGTGGGGTCTTTGCCCATGGCCGTGGTTCTCATACCAGGATATGGTTTACTGCTGATCCTCACCATATACCAGTCAAGATAGAGACCAAACTCAAGATAGGCAGCTTCATTATGTTGATTGAGTCTATAAGCGAGGGCTCCATATAAAAACAAAGGCCGGGAAGCCCACCTTTTGGCGACTCCGTTTTCAGTCAGGCAAGTCAGGCCTACTGAGGCCTTCTTCTTCGCTTTTGAAACTTATAGACCGCCTTGTTGTGCTCCTTCAGGGTAGATGAAAAATGATGGGTGCCGTCGTTTCTTGAGACAAAGTAGAGGAAGTCTGTGTTTGCTGGATTGAGAACCGCCTTTATGGAATCAATGCCAGGATTTGAAATGGGCCCTGGTGGAAGCCCTTTTATTACGTAAGTATTATAAGGAGTTCTTGAAGCCAGGTGCTTGTGTGTAAGGTTACCATCAAACTCTTTCAACCCGTATATGACTGTGGGGTCACTCTCCAGCTTCATCCCCTTACTGAGTCTATTGAGGAACACGCTAGCTATTATGGGACGCTCCTCTGCCTTGCCGGTCTCCTTTTCCACTATTGAGGCAAGGGTTACCACCTGGTGGAGGGTCAAGCCAGAGTTTTCCACCTCCTTGGAAAGAGGGGCCACCACCTCCCAAAAGCGCCTGACCATCTCAGAGACAATGCTTTTGGGAGAAAGCCCTATGTTGAAGTGATAAGTATCGGGATAAAGATAACCTTCAAGGCTGGAAGAAGGCACCTTGAGGGCGCGGGCAAACTCGGGATCATTTGCGAGCCTCAAAAATGCCTTTTTATCAGCAAGGCCCTTGGCCTCTAACAGCTCGGCAATCTGCTCCGTAGTAAATCCCTCAGGAATGGTTACAGGATGCGTTATCACCTGCCCCTTTGTGAGCATAGATAAAATCCTGGCAGGTGGCATGGAGGGGCCAAGCAGATACTCTCCTGACTTTATCTTGCCTCCTGCACCACTTAGCCTTGCCCACAGCACAAAAAGCCTCTTCCCATGTATGATACCTTCCCTTTCGAGCTTATCGGCCACTTGGCCCAAGGTGGCCCCAGGCTTGACCAGAAATTCCCTCTCAGGGGCTCTTGCCTTAAGGGGAGTGACCAGGTAATAGCCCAGGCCGACAAGTAAGGCCATGCCCATAAGAAAAAGGATTCCGAACAAATACCATATTGTCCTTCTGCTGACAGCCATTAAAAACCACTATACCATTGATCTTAAAACCACCGGCTCAACACCAGGCCAAGGGTAACCAGCAACCCATGGATTGTCATCACTTGGATCGTTGCAGCCTGGGCAGGTATTATCTGTTCGTGGGAAGCGTAATGTTTCCACAACACAACCATTGCCCTAACCGCCAGGGGGAGCGAGGCAAACGAGATCATTATAAGATACACCTCTGTAAACACACCTGCTAACAGCCCAACTGAAACATAAGAGAGGATCATTATCATGATGAATAGATACCTGGCTTTTGAGGGTCCCAGCCTTACCACAAGGTTCTTTTTGCCTGCCCCCTTGTCTGCCTCGTAATCCGGGAACTGATTTATCCAGATCACTGCTGATATGAGAAACCCTTGAGGAATGCCTATACAAAATGCCTCAAAACTTAGGCTGTTAGCCATCACATAGTAAGAGCCTAGAGTTACAAGGGGCCCAAATGCAAGGAATATCACCACTTCCCCCCACCCTCGCGACATGAGCTGCAGAGGCGGGGCCGAGTATGCCCACCCGGCAAGCAGACCTATCCCCCCTAACAAGATAACTAGAGGCCTTCCCTCTTTGACCAACCACACGGCGCAGAGGGCTGCCAGCAGAAAAAAGGCAATTGCCATTGCTAGAACCGCCCCCGCTTTCACCTTTCCCTGTTGGATCACCCGGCTCCCTCCACTGAAAGGGGTGACGCGGACGTTTATTGGGTCACTTCCCTTTGCATCATAATAGTCGTTTAGCAGGTTGGCTCCCAAGTGCAGACACGCCACTCCCAGCACCGTGATCCCGAGAAGCCCTCCGTCCCAAACCCCCTCGCTGAAGGCAAGAGCCGCTCCAATGAGCACAGGCACCACAGAGCCGGCAGTAAAAGGCAGCCTCAAGGCCTTCAGATATGCATTCATCGTCCCTCCTCTGCAAGAGAAGTCATTCGGTATATATATTGAGACCCATTTCTGATTCCCAGTGCTCCAAAGGACACCCCTCACACTTAGGTTTTGGTCGGCAATATGTCTTGCCCGCTTGAACGATCAGGGCGTGAAATTCGTTAAACAGGGCCTCGTCAGGCTCCAGATTGTCCATAAAAAGAGCTTGCATCTCATCATAAGAGATGTGCTCTTCCACCATTCCGTGGCGAAACAGGATTCTGTAGGTGTACGCATCAACCACAAACACAGGCCGTCTGGCTGCGTAAAGAAGGATGCTGTCAGCAGTCTCCCTTCCAATTCCTTTTACTGAAAGCAGTCCCTCGCGCAACAAGCTTGTCTCCTGGGCAAAAAAGGCCTCCAGGTCTCCACCATACCGCCCTACCAGGAATTCTATGAAATTCTTGAGCCTTTTTGCCTTGATATTGTAATAGCCAGCAGGCTTGATGAGTAGGGACAACTCTTTGGTATCCATCTGGTGGAGCCTTTCTATGTCCAGGACACCGCTTTGTTTCAGATTCTGAATAGCCCTTTCCACATTGGCCCAATTGGTGTTTTGGGTAAGCACCGCACCCACCATGACCTCAAAGGGGTCATCTGCGGGCCACCAGTGCTGGGGGCCAAAGCGCTTAAAAAGGGCTTGGTACATTTCCATGAGCTTTTCACTGTAACCCCCACCCATAACTTTGATCTCCAGGATTTCCAATCTGCCGCCAGCCTTGACAGGTCACTAAAGATAACTTAGATTTAGCGGTCGTGTCAAACGCACCTAACGGTCATGTTGGTTATATTATATTAAAGGAAGGCACACCATTTCCATGGCGGCTCAGGCTTCTAAACAGAGACTCCAAAACACCCGCAACATCGGGATCATTGCGCACATAGATGCAGGCAAGACTACTGTCACCGAACGCATACTTTATTATACGGGCAAGGTCCACAAGATGGGAGAGGTCCATGACGGCGAGGCCACCATGGACTGGATGCTGGAAGAAAAGGAAAGGGGCATCACCATAACATCCGCTGTGACCTCCTGCCAATGGAAAGGGCACTACATTAATATAATCGATACTCCCGGACACGTGGATTTCACCATTGAAGTGGAAAGATCGTTGCGCGTCCTGGACGGAGCTATAGGGGTCTTTTGCGCGGTTGGAGGCGTGGAGCCTCAATCTGAAACGGTCTGGCACCAGGCAGACCGTTACAAGGTCCCCAAGATTGCGTTTGTAAACAAGATGGACCGCATTGGAGCGGACTTTTACCGTGTCATAGAGATGATGAAGGAGCGTCTGGGTGCAACTCCCCTTGTGATGCAACTGCCATGGGGGAGTGAAGAGCAGTTCAAGGGAGTCATAGACTTAGTAAAGATGAAGGCCGTCGTGTGGGAAGACGAAACCCTGGGCGCCCGTTTTGAGGAAATCCCCCTTCCCGAGGAAATGGCTGAGGAGGCGGGCCAATACCGCGATTTGCTTCTGGAAACCCTGGCTGACCGGGATGACCAGATAATGGAGAAGTACCTGGCCGAGGAAGAGTTCTCTTCCCAGGAAATCCGCAATGCAGTCCGGAAGGCAACCATCAATATGGGGCTAGTGCCGGTCTTCTGTGGCGCTGCCCTCAGGAACAAAGGGATTCAGCCCCTGTTAGATGCAATAGTAAACTATCTGCCCTCCCCCCTTGATATCCCCCCTGTCTCTGGACAGGTGCCCGGCTCTGAGGAGATCCAAACAAGGCCGCCCGAGCCCAAAGGGCCATTTTCTGCCCTGGTGTTCAAGGTCATGATGGATCAAGGTAGAAAGATGACCTACCTCCGGATATATTCAGGCACTGTGAAGGTGGGCGAGCAGGTATACAACCCCAGGAAAGGGGTCCACGAAAAGGTGGCAAGGCTGCTGAGGATGCATGCCAACAAGCGGGAGCGGATAGATTCTGCCTCTGCCGGAGACATCGTGGCCTCGATGGGCCTCAAGTCCGCTAGAACAGGCGATACCCTCTGTGATCAAAAACATCCCATACTGTTTGAGCCCATACAATTCGACGAACCGGTAATCAGCATGGCTGTGGAGCCCAAAAGCATTAAGGACCACGACCGCCTCCTAGATGCCCTAAGCAAGCTTTCAGACGAAGACCCCACTTTTAAATACAAGATCGATGATGAGACAGGCCAAATTATCACCTCTGGAATGGGTGAACTTCACCTGGAAATAATGGTGGGAAGGGTGAGGCGAGAGTTCAATGTTGAGACAAACCAGGGCAAACCCCAGGTGGTCTATAGAGAAACCATCTCGAAGGAAGTGGAACAAGAAGAAATATTCGAGAGAGAGCTTGCTGGCCAGCAGCACTACGCAAGGGTCCTCTTGTCCATAAAGCCCCGCACCAGGGGGGAGGGCAACCGCTTTGTGGACCGCTGTGAAAATCCTGAACTCTCTGAAGAGCTGTTAAATGCCATAATGCAAGGGGTCTCTGAAGCGCAAGGAGCTGGAGTTCTCATGGGCTATCCTGTAATAGATGTGGAAACCGCCCTCTTGGATGTGACCATAAAGGAGGGGCTGAGCAATGAGATGGCCTTCAGGGTGGCTGCATCCATGGCCTTTAAAAATGCATGCCAGAAGGGTGATCCCTTGCTTTTAGAGCCCATCATGAAGGTGGAAGTCCTTGTTCCTGAGGAATTCATGGGCGAGGTGATAAGTGATCTCAACAGCCGCCAGGGAAAGATCCAAAACATTGCCAAAAAGGGGCCTGTACAAGTGGTGACAGCAACGGTTCCGCTCTCAAAGATGTTTGGTTACTCCACTGCCTTAAGATCCCTTACCCAGGGCCGGGGCACCTTTACCATGCACTTTAGCCATTACGACAAGGTTGATTAACTCACTCCCCCACAGCCAACTTACTCCAGAAGTTCTCATAACGACAATCAACCAACTGACGAGCGGATAGGTGTTCCTGCCCAGCGAGACGGCATCTTCCTTCCGGCTATGCTCGCTTCTCCCTCTTAGGCTCCACTCACTGCGAGTTTTGGCTCCTCCACCCTCCTCCTGGCAGCGGGTCAAAACACGCTGCTTCGGGAACATCCCGTCTCGCTATTATTGCCCCCTACGTCCTAGCGAACCAGGCTTTTTGATATAAGAGGGAGAGGAGTTAGTACTGGAGCTCATTTGAGGAGAGAGCAGCAAGGCTTAGGCTCATCGCCTTTATGCCTCCTACCAAAAAACAGGTCTCAAACAGTCCCAGTACCGGCAGCAGGAACACTGCGCCCAGGATTCCACTTACCCAGCCTCCCAAAAGATCACAGCCATAAAGGAGCCCCGCCGTGCTGCTGAATCGAGATTTGACTTCACCCTGTTTGCTTGCATCCAGTTGAATCTTGTTCGCAAGCGGAAATTCTGCACCAATGAGGAGTCCAGAGAGGACGGACAACAGCACAAATCCGACCTGTATGATAAAAAAACTGCCCGGCCTCTCAAAGCCTCTGCTCATAGCAATGAAGATAAGAGGCAACACTAAGCTGTACCCAATCATAGCGGCCTCGATTTTTATAAACAGATCAACTCGCCCCTTTATCCGTTCCATTAAGGAATTCATTATCATGCTTCCTAATGCCGCCCCCACCATAAAGGCGGCAATCAAGGGCCCGATCCAGTGAAACACAAATCCATACAGAGACTGGAAGCCAAAGATTAGAACCAGCTCATATATCATACCGGCAACTCCCGTTGTTGTCATGGAAATGGGGATGCTAAGGCGTGCGAGGCTCATGAGCTTCGAGTGAATCAAGAGCAAAATGAAGCACAAGGCGGACAAAGCAAGGACGATCTGCTTGGCATTGATTTTTTCGAGCCTTGAAAAGATTTTTTGGACCCTGGGCGAAAAAAGCGCATTCCACAGGGACTGAGCGTAAAAGACTGAAATGGGCCTGAAATCTCGATTGACCTCTTTGCTCCCCTGATTTATTGATTGCGCAAACCAATTTGCCCACCTGGAATGAAGCTTGTAACGGATATAGGCTGGCGAAAGTAGTTGAGTTTTCACGCCACGGCGTTTCAACCTCTCAGAAAGCCTTTCAGGAGTGATATTGCCCAGGTCCAATCCCTCCGAGGCAATAAATATATTGGTTCCATCTCCAGGTATGATCCTTACATAAGAAAACGCTTCTTTTAACGTATTGAAGACACTGGCGTTCAGGTCCCTTAGCTCATCACTCAGATAGGTCAAAGAACCTGGAAGGGTGAGAGCAAGTATCCCGGTCTTGCGGAGTTTTTGTCTTACAAGGCCGAAAAATTCTTTGGTAAAGAGCCGGTTGGTCTGAAGATCTTGCGGGGATGAAACACCTATAAAGATCAGATCATATTGAGCCCGGGCCTCCTTCACAAAAAGCCTTCCATCTGTAAAATGCACTATCACCTTAGGATTGGAAAGCTCAGCCTCGGTGAGGGGGGTTGGATATTTTCTTAACACCTCAAGGATTAATGGGTCCAGCTCCACGTAGTCAATCCGCTCCACTTGGTGCTTGAGCAATTCATTTATCACCCCTCCTGCCCCACCGCTAATGATCATCACCCACTTTGGATCATCATGGAATAACATAGGCAGATGAACGAATTCCTCTACTGATGTTATATCTGGTGTTGGCGCAGTTATTATGGGCACTCCATTGCTGAAAAAGGTGTATTGATCCGCATCTTTGGTAACCGCGACATTGCCGTAAACCGAGTTTTCGTAGTGGATAATTTTTTGGGGATGCCATTGCTTCTGCACTGAGAGCCAGTGTAGAGTCTCCACCTTTGAGCTGATCATTAGAAAGACAAAAAAGGCGGACAAGGCTGCTGAACCCAAAAGCCATGAGATACTCCCCTTTGCGCTGAGCCCATTTCCCCTGGCAGCCTCGGCCAGAAGCGCACACACCACCACATTAAGCAGCGCAATGGCCATCGCTATCTCTAACGAGTTGAAATAAACAACAAGAAGGTATGTAAAGAGCACCCCTCCAGCAATGGTTCCAAAGGTCTCGTAGGCATATACCTTGCCGATGCTTCCCGCATCTTCCCCTGAATACATGGAGAATATTTTGCATGAATAGGTAAAAAGCGCCCCATGAGAAAGGCTAACAGGTATAAGCAGGCAAAAGGAGGACAAAAATATCATGAAAAGCCCGGTCCCTTCTCCCGGAAGAATTCCCACGATACCTTTCCAGGTTCTAATGATATATACGGTTGCAGGCAAAGTGAAAGAGAAGAGGATAGTTGTTAGGAGATAAAGTGCTAGCTTGTTTTTGGCATTGTCGATCCTTTTGCCTAGGATAAAAGAGCCGGTGGCTTCCAGGATGAGCCAGTTTGCTAGGATGATCCCTATTGACAGTTCATTGCCGTAAAATGCGATTAAGAATTCGCGAAGGAGCAGGATTTGGGCCACAGTTCCACTGAAGCCCATGATCAGTATGGCCGGGATGACGATGCTCACCCTTATCCCCAAGTGCGAACAATTTCAATAACCACATAAAAAATGATCAATCAAATACAGGACTCAACGGGAACTACCCTGATCCAATCTCTGTAACATTATAATATATGTACCGGTCCCCGCGGAAGTACATGTGGGTCACTTCTATGGGGACACCTGAAGGGCCGCAATATATGTTTTCCACAAAAAACAAGGGGGCCCCAAAGTACACACTGAGTATGGCCGAAGTATCCATATCAGCAGTGGTTGCCTCCACCCTTTGTTCGATCCGCTTGATAACATTACCGGTGAACTCTTGGAATATCTCAAGGAAAGTCCTTTTGGTGAAATCCCCCCCTTTCAGCAGCTTTCCCCACTTTATTGGCACGTAGTTGATGTAGTATGACAAAGGCTCTCCAGCCAGTTTGCGCACCCGCCTTAACCTCCATGCGCTCTCGTCCAGCCTTGTTTTCAGTATCTCGGCGACTCGGGCTGGACAAGATGCTTCTCCCATATCCAGCACTTCCACCTCAAGACTTTGATCCCGCTTTGTGGCAGAATCCACCCAATCGTAGAAATTCCCCGTAATCTGAAGAGGGATCTTGGGCTCAACCCTTTCCTTAACCCTGGTGCCCACTCCCCGCTTCCGGACCACATATCCATCACGCACCAGCAGATCCAGGGCCTTGCGGATGGTAATGTTACTCACTCCGAACTCTTTTTCCAGCTCCTTTTCGGGCGGAATCAAGTCTCCCGGTCTGTACTGCCTTGACTGTATTCTGCTTTTCAAGGTCTCGGCAACCTGTACATAGTATGCAACAGGAGTTTCATTCATCATGGGCTACCCTTTCTTTGCAAACTTTGATTCATATATGAATATCATTTTCTGTCCCGTCTGAAAAGAAAAGATGGCCGTTTGCAAAAAAATTCTATTTGGGAAAGGGGGCTGCATTACTTGGAACGGCTGGCCGGGAAATCAGGAGCTCTTTTTTCCAGAAACGCCTTTACCCCCTCTCGGCCTTCAGGGTGTGAGGCACAGAGCGAAAGCCATTTTCGCTCTTCTTCCAGTTGCTTCTCCAGGGTTGTGTCAAAGGAGTTGTTAAGGAGGGTCTTTGTGGCTTTAAAAGAGACCAGGGACTTTTGAGCAATTCCTCCGGCCATTTCCACGGCCTCATCCAACACAGTGCCATCATCTGCCACCTTTGTTACTAAACCCCAATCAAGGGCCTTTGGAGCTTCAATGGGACCGTCAAATACAGCGATTTCCATGGCCCGGGCAAGCCCCACCAGGCGGGGGAGCGAGAAGGTCCCACCCCCATCGATGCTAAGGCCATTTGAGGTGTAGGCTTGCTTCATGACCGCTGACTCTGCCATGACCCTAAAATCACAGGCAAGGGCAAGGGAAAATCCGCCGCCGGCAGCAAACCCATTTATGGCGGCTATGACGGGCTTAGCCATGCGTTTTATCTCTATAATGGCAAGGTGATAAAAGGAGGCTAGCTCATGGAAGGCTGCTCCAAAATCAGATTTATACGAGGCAAGCCATTTCAAGTCTCCACCAGCGCAAAATGCCTTCCCTTTACCAGTAATTACCACACCTGTGACACCTGGATCTACGGCCAGATCTGAAAGCACTTGGGCAAGCATCTTGACCATAGGGCCATCAAATGAATTATACGCCCTTTCCCTGTTAAGGGTTACTACTGCTATCCCTTCCCGCCTTTCCATCAAGACTGGTTCTTCCATTGACACGCCCTCCTCATTATCTATACTTGAAAGCGTCCCTCGGCTTGCGCAGTCATGTCATCCACGCCTCCAAAGGTTAAATTTGGTCCTGATCCGTTTTGAATGTCAACCTATTTCATAAACAATAGAGCTTGCCTTTTTATCCATTCATTTTTCTTTTTTGTAGATGGC
>JAMOVZ010000094.1 GCA_027061865.1 Desulfobacterales bacterium | reverse complement strand
GAGGAATATATCACACTGATTCCAAAAAGATCTGCACCCCCCAATTCATCCATCCTTCCTTCAAAGTAATTTAAGTATGGATTTAGCAGAGGATTTAAAACGGCCTTTTCTATCTCTTCCGATTTGCGCATATCCACTGCGAGCCTAGCCCCTGCGTAGCCTATAAGGGCAGGGTGGTAGGGTAAGGAGAATACTTCAAACACCTTTGAGATCACTTTATATGCAAAGAAGTACCTTGAGATGTCCAAAAAGAGGGGCTTGCTCTTCAGTATTCCGAGGGCTTCCAGCAGTTGTTCTTTGAGGGGGTCCAAAAGAGGGGAGAGGTTTTCGAGGTATCTCTTGAACTCCCTTGGTAATTCTCTTTTGAGGGCTTCTTTTGCCCAATCTTCCATGGCACCTGACAGGACCAGATCCATGGCATATCTCGAAAACTTTTGGTTTTCATCCAGAAAACTGAAGTTGACTTCTCCGGCCAGATGGGAGAGGGCAGATCCCTTTATTCTGCCAAGGCACAGAGGTGGTGTTGTGGGATCTGCCGAAGGAGGAAACACGAAAGCCCATCTTGTCACAAGAGAACCCCTTATTAACCCACACCTCCGATATCCAGGGAGGAAAATTCTATTTCATCCCCGTTTCCAATGTAGAGATCACTTTTGCTTCCATAACTGCCGCTGCCTTTGTACACCGCGAGATGCCTCTCTATCATCTTCCTTACGGCAATGACTCCCGTGCAATGGTTGCTACCTATCTTTTCAAACTCACTGCGGGCAATGGCATCAATCATCTTATCAAACCTGGGGTTCCACTTTTCCATGAGCGCTATATGGAGACCGCCGTAGAGGCCAAAGTAGCCCTGGGCAGGCCTTAGGTGGTTGTCGGCAAAACCTATGATCTTGTGAATCATGGGGTGACAACACCCCGTCACTATCACAAGCCCTTTGTCCTTTACATTGAAAAACAGGACCTGCTCGCCTCTTATCCTGAGCAATATGGGAATGTCAAAAGTCACGGAGGCGCAACCAGGGAAAAGTTTGTGGATCTTTCCAGGGGCAAGCTCTACGACTTGGCCTTTATGGCCGCTTTTCTCAATGACTTCGTAGCCCTCGGGATAAAAAGTGCCGGGGATAATCAATTTTATATCAGGCCTGTACTTGCATGTGACAGGAAGGCCCCAAAAGTGGTCGATATGTTCATGAGAAATGTATAAGAACTCTATCTCTCCCCTCTTAAGCATCTCATCTACACCTTCCCGCTGAAATACCCAATCCGTATAAGCCAGGTTCCAGCCGGTGTCCAAGAGAAACCTGTGCATCTTTCCATCCAGCTCTTCAGCCTCTATGAGCGCGCAATAAGCACCCTCGTTTTTCTCTGTCCAATTGACCTTATATTGGCTTACCTTCACTCCTCCTGCCGCCTTGATGTCCCTTATCAAATGAGGTGTGCTCCACCATCCTGTCTCCGAGAGACACCGCACCTTTACCCTCTTGAGCTCCCCAAAACTAGAAAGTTGGGATGCATGGGCCGCAGCACGGCTGAAAAGCCCAAGCCCATTGGCTGCCAAATAAGCTCCAGCCCCACCCGCGGCCATGGCTTTGACAAATTCCCTCCTGCTCATCTCTTTCATGATAATCCCCCCTTTTTATCAGGAATCCGGTCTCAAGAAAATGTAAGAGCCAAATGAGACCACCCTTGGGTGACTCGGCTAAATTAGGCCATGCTCCCAAAGGGCATGCCATATGGTAGTGAATTACAGGCAGCAGAGCAATTACAAAATGGGATTCGTGAATTGGAAGAAGAGGCTAAAAGACAAGGCAAAGGCCGGATCATAAATCAGGAAAGGCAGGTGTGGAATGTTTGTTTTCGGTAAATGGCGCTACGACTCTTGTGAAAGACTAGTCTCTCTGCTAAATTAAATTGGTTACAAGAGACGTTTCCCTGATGGGCGCACCGAAAGCAAGACACCTTCAGCCTTGCACTCACCCTTTTCCTTGCCGGATAGGCAAGAAGGAGGATAAAAGGAAGGGCAGATGCACATATACACTCTCAAGGATTGGCAGCATGACCATGATTTTTCACTAATGAGCGAAAAGGGAGAGCGGAGAGCTCGGCTGGTCTTAATCCTCACCGCGCTCACCATGATCGTTGAAATAATTGCTGGCACCTTTTTTGGCTCCATGGCATTGCTCGCCGATGGTTGGCACATGGGCACTCATGTGGCTGCCTTCATGATAACTCTGTATGCGTACAGATACGCAAGGAAGCACGCCGAGGACCCCTCCTTCACCTTTGGCACTGGCAAGGTGAGTGTGCTGGGAGGGTTTGCAAGTTCAGTTGCCCTCCTGGTGGTTGCCTTTGTCATGTGTCTTGAGTCAATACTGCGGATGATCAAGCCGGAAGAGATCCATTTTGACGAAGCCATTGGGGTGGCAGTCTTGGGCCTGGTGGTAAACATTGCATGCGCCTTTATCTTGAAGACGCCCCCCGCTCATAAAGACACCGGGGGGTTACACCATCATGACCATAACCTGAGGGCGGCCTTTTTCCATGTCCTGGCCGATGCCCTTACCTCGGTTTTGGCCATAGTTGCCCTGTTTTGTGGAAAGGTCTTTGGCTGGAATTGGATGGATTCCACTATGGGAATAGTAGGTGCGTTGATGATAACCCGCTGGTCCTATGGATTAATAAAGGAGACAGGCCCTATCCTTCTGGATGCAAGTGTAGAAAAAGAGCTCAGAGAGTCCATCAAGAAGCGGATCGAATCCGATGCAGACAACCGGATCGCTGACCTTCACCTCTGGAGAGTAGGCCCTGACCACTATGCCGCCATAATCTCGATAGTGACCCATTTTCCAAAACCTCCCGATCACTACAAAAAACTCCTGAAAGATTTGAAGGGATTATCCCATGTGACCGTAGAGATCAATCAGTGCTATGGCGAGCCCTGTGTAGCGCCGGATGTGAGCGCAGCTTCAAAACAGTGAGGGGAAACCGGGGCACTCACAGGGGAACATCCCTGTAGCTTGACACCAAAAAAGGCTTTTTGTTAGATTTTCCCGCAAAAAATGGCAAGGCTGTGAAAGTGAATA
Source organism: Desulfobacterales bacterium (assembly GCA_027061865.1). Taxonomy (GTDB): domain Bacteria; phylum Desulfobacterota; class DSM-4660; order Desulfatiglandales; family Desulfatiglandaceae; genus JALVMN01. Next base: position 255 of record JAMOVZ010000094.1, on the reverse strand, counting down.
TGAACCGCATTTCCTTGACAATCATAGTTGGAGTTCTGGCCTTGGCCCTCACCCTTTTCAGCCTTTTCAGCGGCGCCGTGGCAGGGGATGTAAATGAGACCAAACTCAAGGTTGCCCTTCTTCCCATAATCGACTCCTTGCCTTTTTATGTGGCTGAGGCGAAAGGGTATTTTACGGATCAGAACCTCTCAGTTGAAGTGGTGCCAGTTGCCAGTGGACTGGAAAGGGACCAGCTGATGCAGGCCGGCGCCATTG
>JAMOVZ010000093.1 GCA_027061865.1 Desulfobacterales bacterium | reverse complement strand
CAACATTATACTCAATTGGATTGGCTATCGTGTTATCGTCTAAATTTATTGATCCTCACCTGAGTTTAGTGAGCTCACGTGGCTTTCCAGTGATCTAGCATCATATCCGGCCTTTTCATAGTCTTCTAGCGCCCTGATCTTCAATTCTTTGTCACTAATTTTCTCGGAATGTTTATCGGCAAGCTCAGCAGCATGGCTCCACATGCCCTCTCTTTCATATTCTGATATCTGTTTCTCTACCCGGACAGCCTCTTCAGAGGTCTCAACTACCGCGGCCCGACACCAAGAAATTATCTTTCTAATGGGCCCCCTACATGAAGGACACTTGTCCAAAGGCCTGTCATTGAGCCCTTGGATCACTTCGAAGGGCCTTTTGCAACGCTTGCATCCCTTTTTGAGATCAACGGCTTCATATTCATAAATTGGCATATTTCACAGGGCCTGTTCTCGGGCTATGGATAAGCCCTTTTACGAAAGCCCGGGCTCAGTTGTAAAGCGGAAAGTTTACTTATTGGGTTTGGATCTTTTTCCAATTCCGCAATAACCTTTCCAACCACTGCTCAAAAGTGAGGTAGTCGCCACTTTCCTGATCATAACATGGCTCCAACTCCCTTGCCTCTTCTGTCCCTTGGGCCTGCTCAAATCTCTGCCGCAGGATTTGCTCCAGTTCTTCTCTGGTAAAACCAAATTCCTCTGCCAGCCTTTTGGTGCCTGGGATATTGCGGTACACAGCAGCCATTTGCCATAGGGCCTTCTGCTGGTAAGCCTTAACAGTGCCTTTATCCAGGCCAAGAGAGCCGGCAAGGTATGCGGCTCTGGAGTAATTCCCCTTTTTTAGTGAAGTTTCAAGCTCTTGAGAGATCATATGCCTGAAAGTTGACAAATACATATGAAAGGCCCTGGCCGCCAAATAATGGCATCCAGGGCCTGCCTTATTCAGCTGAAGAAGAATTAGTACATATCCTCAGGCATGCCTGGGGTTTCCGTCTTCTTCTCCTCAGGTTTTTCCGCAACCATGGCCTCGGTTGTAAGCAGGAGCGAGGCTACAGAAGATGCGTTCTGGAGAGCGCATCGGACCACCTTGGTGGGGTCAATTATTCCGGCCTTCATCAGGTCCTCAAATTCGCCTTTGTCGGCGTTGAAACCAAAAGCGTCCTTTCCCTCTTTTACTTTCTGAACCACTATGGACCCTTCGTGCCCCGCATTGTTGGCGATCTGGCGGACAGGTTCTTCCAAGGCGCGTTTTACGAGGTCAACACCAAGCTGCTCGTCGCCTTCCAATTTCATTTTCTTCAAGGCCTTGAGCGCCCTGATGAAGGCTACACCGCCGCCAGGCACAATGCCTTCTTCCACTGCAGCACGTGTGGCGTTGAGGGCGTCCTCCACCCTATCCTTTTTCTCTTTCATTTCAGTCTCAGTGGCGGCACCCACATTAATCACCGCCACACCACCGATCAGCTTGGCCAGACGCTCCTGAAGCTTTTCACGGTCATAGTCGCTGGTGGTTTCCTCTATCTGGACTCTCAACTGCTTCACCCGGCCTTCCAGGGCCTCTTTACTGCCACCACCGTCCACTATGGTGGTATTGTCTTTATCAATGGTAACCCGCTTGGCGGTCCCAAGATCGTTGATAGTGACGTTTTCAAGCTTGATACCCAGATCCTCGCTTATCACCTGGCCGCCCGTGAGGATAGCGATGTCTTCCAGCATGGCTTTCCGCCTGTCGCCGAATCCGGGGGCCTTGACGGCAGCACATTTAAGCGTGCCCCGAAGCTTGTTCACCACAAGGGTGGCAAGTGCTTCGCCCTCCACGTCCTCCGCAATGATGAGGAGAGGTTTATTCATCCTGGCAATCTGCTCCAAGATGGGCACCAAGTCCTTCATGTTGCTGATCTTCTTTTCGTACAGCAGTATATAGGGCTCTTCCAGGTGGACCTCCATCTTTTCAGGATCAGTCACAAAATATGGGCTGAGATAACCCCTATCAAATTGCATGCCTTCTACGATCTCCAGGGTTGTCTCCATGCCCTTGGCTTCCTCCACCGTGATAACGCCCTCTTTGCCTACCTTCTCCATTGCTTCAGCAATGATTTCACCTATGGTGGGGTCGTTATTAGCAGAAATAGTCCCGACCTGAGCGATCTCTTTTTTATCCTTGGTAGGCTTGGAGATCTTTTTCAGCTCCTCCACAACTGCCTCAACAGCCTTGTCAATACCGCGTTTGATAGCCATAGGGTTAGCGCCCGCCGCCACCAGTTTAGAGCCCTCCTTGTACATGCTTTGAGCCAAAATGGTAGCAGTTGTGGTTCCATCACCAGCCACATCAGAGGTCTTGGATGCTACTTCCTTTACCATCTGGACGCCCATATTCTCGAACTTGTCTTCCAGCTCGATCTCCTTGGCCACAGTCACACCGTCCTTGGTTATCTTAGGTGAGCCCCAAGACTTTTCAATGATCACATTTCGCCCCTTAGGGCCTAGAGTCACCCTCACGGCATTGGCAAGAGTGTCGATACCCTTCATCATCTTTTCCCTTGCCGCCATACTATATTTGATTTCCTTGCTAGCCATGTCCCAACACCTCCTCAATTAGTTTTCAACAATTGCAAGGATATCGTCTTCCCTCATGATAAGGTGTTCCACACCATCGATCTCGATTTCAGTCCCAGCATACTTGCTGAAGAGCACCCTGTCGTTTTCCTTCACTTCCAGAGGGATCCTCTCACCGTTTTCATTCAGCTTGCCTGCGCCAACTGCAATCACCTTCCCTTCTTGGGGTTTCTCTTTGGCTGTATCGGGAATGATGATACCACCTGAGGTCTTTTCCTCTTCTTTGATCCTGAGGACGAGCACCCTATCATTGAGCGGTTTGATCTTCATCTCCGAAACCTCCTTCCACTAAGATTTTTTTTGAAATTTTGAAATGAGGAAAAAACAGCATAACTAGTTAAAATAATTGGTATATATGTAAACCGGTAAATAAAAATAAGCATATTTTTTTTGCTGTCAAGCCCAATCCGTTTAAAAATTTCCGGTTCATCCTGGCCAAACTGCTGCTCTTGGTCACGGTTGAAGAGAGAAACAGGTATGCCTGATTCAACTGACTGCAAAAAGGTTGACAGTTTTAAGGAAAAATCATAGGTTCTTCGATAAATTAGACAATGATTTGAAGCCGGTAGCAATAAAAAGGGTTTGAGTGGCCCATGGCTTTTGCCGATGAAATGGTGAGAAAACCTTTAGAGAGAGGGGAGCAAATTGAAAGCTGTCAGAGTAGTCGGATTGGTTTTGATAGTGTGGGCGTTTTTGATTTCCGGTGTTGCCAATGCTCAAGGCTATTACCATATTGTCCAGCCTGGAGATACCCTTTGGGATATATGTGAGAAATATTACGGCGATCCCTACCTTTGGCCCAAGTTGTGGGAGATGAACCCATTTGTGACAAATCCCCATCTGCTAAAACCCGGCGACAAGATAAGGCTCATGGAGGGCTACCCATTCAAGGAAGGAGTGGCCGTTAAAAGGGAAGAGGCCCAAAAACCAGAGCTAACTCCAAAGAAGCCCTGGTGGGAACACGGGCTGGATGTTTCCGGACTCACAAATGTCAATTCCATGGGATATCTCTCGGGCCAAAAGCCGACAGCCTTGGGAAAAATTATCTCAACAGATTCCAAGAGAAAGATCCTTGCCGTCGGCGATATCGTATACATTCAGGAGATGGGAGCTCCCCTTAAAGCTGGCACTCCATACACTGTTTATGAGTGCTCTGAATTGGTGAATCATCCCCTCTCAGGAGAGCCTTTGGGTTACATTGTCACCCCTTTGGGAAGGATAGACGTGTTGGAAAAAACCAGCGGGGGGCTCTATAAGGCCAAGGTGGCAAAAAACTACGAAGAATTTCATGTGGGCGATACAATAATGACCTACAGGGAAGTGTCCCCTTGCGTCAGGCCCGTTGACTCGCCCAGGGGACTTGAGAGCCGCATAGTTGCTGTCAAGGGGCAGCGAAAGATCGTGGGACAGTTCAATGTGGTATATCTTGGCCATGGAAAGGATCGTGGCATCCTGCGGGGAACCCTGTTTAGGATCATTAAGGAAAGAAGCCTGGTTGACTCTGGTCCACAGTTGCCTGAACTCACCATTGGTTACGTGTTAATCGTGGACAACTTTGCGGAAACTTCTTCAGGCGTAGTGGTCATGTCCACGGAAGGTGTCCCAAACGGAGCCCTTTTAAGGGGCATGAAGTGGGAGGAAGCGCCCCGGTATTTAGGCGGACTACCGGCTTGCAGTGTTGAGTAAGCCAATTTAGCGATTTACTTACCTTTTCCAAAAAAGCCTTGACTAGGCAACTTGGCTTTGTGTTATATACCCGCCACTCTTTTCTTCCGCCTCCACAGCTGGGAGATTTTTATAGGATTCATGGCCGACTCAAACCCGGACAAGAACTACCCATGGCTTTGCCTGTACCTAGTTGAAGGGCTTGGGAATGTGGCTGCAAAGAATCTCCTGGAGGCTTACGGCTCTCCTGAAGCTATTTTTTCGGCCTCGAAAGAGGAAATGGAAACCATTGAGGCCGTAACCCCCCAGATTTCATCGAACATTGAAAGAAAGCGTTTTGCCCTGGACCCTGAAAAAGAGCTTAAAAAGATAGAGGCGGCAGGTGCCCGAATCATTTCCTGTATTGATCCTGAATACCCCGCTTCGCTCAAGGAGATATACGACCCTCCCATGCTCCTTTTTGCAAAGGGAAGCTCCATTCCTTCTTTTGAGACTTTTGTAGCGGTGGTTGGGTCACGGAACCCAACCCCTTACGGTATAAAAATGGCACAAAAAATAGGAAAAGAGCTTGCCCAAAGGGGAATCCATGTGGTAAGCGGTCTTGCCCGTGGAATTGACGGGGCTGCTCAGTGGGGCTGTATTCAGGGGGGCGGCTATACAATCGGAGTGTTAGGCACTGGAGTTGATGTGATTTATCCGGCTTCCAACAAGAAGTTGTTTCAGGAGGTAATAGAGAAAGGATGTGTTGTGTCAGAGTTTCCCTTGGGGACACGCCCTGAGCCCAGAAACTTTCCCATCCGAAACAGGATAATCAGCGGGATCAGTTCTGGCGTGGTAGTGGTGGAGGCTGCCAGAAAAAGTGGCTCCCTGATAACCGCATCCCAGGCTTTGGATCAGGGCCGGGAGGTCTTTGCAGTGCCTGGAAGCGCCCTGTCTGTGCGGAGCAGTGGTGCTCATTACCTGATAAAACAAGGGGCGAAGCTGGTGGAGAGCGCTGAGGATATCCTGGAAGAATTAGGCCCCATGGGAAGGCCCGGGTTACAGAGAGGAGAAGGGCCAGGGAAAAGTGAAAAAGAAGAGGCCATTGTGGAACAGCTGGGTAAAAACGCCAGGGCCATATACGAGATCTTATCCCATTATCCAATCCATCTGGATGAATTGGTAAGACAAACTGGGCTACAACCAGGGGCGGTATCGGGCCTCCTGGTTGAAATGGAGCTTCTGGGGCTGGTTAAACAATTGACTGGTAAGATGTTTGTGCGCATTTGAGCAGAGGCAACTTATGCCGATTCGGCCCGCATCCAAGGAAGAAAGGCTAAAAGCGGCGAGTCGTTAGATATGGCAAAAAATCTTCTCATAGTCGAATCACCTACAAAGGCCAGGACAGTAAGAAAGTATTTGGGGCCAGATTTTGAGATAAAGGCCTCTGTGGGGCATGTAAAGGATCTGCCGAAGACACGGCTCGGGGTAGATATAGAGAATAACTTTAGGCCCGAGTATGTGACCATAAAAGGAAAAGGCAAGATTTTGCAGGAACTCAGAAAGGCGGGGAAAAAGGCTGAAGCCGTCTACTTGGGGCCTGATCCTGATAGGGAAGGAGAGGCCATTGCCTGGCACATTGCAGAAGAGTTAGACGGCAATGACAAGAAGATTTACCGGGTCTTGTTCCATGAGCTTACCCCTAAGGGGATAAAAGAAGCCATGGCTTCGCCCCAATCCCTGGATCGCAAGCGCTACGAATCTCAGCAGGCGAGGCGGATCCTGGACAGACTCGTGGGCTACCAGATCTCGCCTCTGTTGTGGAACAAGGTAAGAAGGGGGCTCAGTGCAGGAAGGGTCCAATCTGTGGCCCTGAAGATGATTTGTGACCGCGAGAAGGATATATTTGCCTTTGAGCCTGAGGAATACTGGTCAGTCACGGCTCACCTGGAGGCAGATGCCCCCCCTCCATTCAAGGCAAAGCTGTGGCGGTATGAGGGGAAAAAGATAGAGCTCAGGGACAAGGAGCAAACCGAGTCTCTTTGCCAAGAGGCCAAGGGCCATGCTTTCCGTGTTACAAAGGTCACCAAGCGTAAGAAAAAAAGAAATCCTCCCCCTCCATTTATTACGAGTCTTTTGCAGCAGGAGGCCTATAAGCGCTTGGGCTTTTCAGCAAAAAGGACTATGGCCATTGCTCAAGGGCTATACGAAGGTGTGGAGCTTGGCCCAAGAGGGCAAGTGGGTCTTATCACCTATATGAGGACAGATTCTTTTAGGATTTCCGATGACGCAGTTAAGGATGCCAGGGAATATGTGGCCGCCAGATTCGGCAAGGACTACCTCCCGGAGGCTCCAAACCGCTACAAGAGCCCCAAGGGGGCCCAAGAGGCCCATGAGGCCATCCGTCCCACCTCAGTGGATCTCTCTCCCGATGAGATAGCTCAGTACCTTACAAAGGATCAGTTGGCCCTCTATACCCTTATCTGGAAAAGGTTTTTGGCCTGTCAGATGGCGCCGTTGATCTACGAGCAAACAGTAGCCGAGATAGAGGCGGGCAAAGCCCTTTTTAGGGCATCTGGGTCCGTAATTCTTTTTAAGGGCTTCAGCGTATTGTATGAAGAAAAGGAGATGGAAGAAAACGCCGCCCAAGCAGAAAAGGGCAAGAAAGAGGGTGCGGTCTTACCGCCACTCAAAAAGAATCAAATTTTGAAACTCATTGAACTCGAACCTGCTCAGCATTTTACGCAACCTCCACCCCGTTATACTGAGGCCACTTTGATAAAGGCCCTGGAAGAAAACGGCATTGGCAGACCCTCCACCTATGCCACCATCCTTTCCAATATCACCGAAAGGGACTACGTGAAGGTGGAAAAGGGGCGGTTCAAACCCACCGAGTTGGGCTTCTTGGTGGTGGAGCTGTTGGAGAAGAGCTTCCCTGAGATCATGGACGTGAAGTTTACGGCCCAAATGGAGACAGATCTAGACAAGGTGGAGAAGGGGCAGATCAAATGGACAAAAGTCCTGGAGAAGTTTTATGCCTCATTTCAAAAGGCCCTGGCCAAGGCAGAGCAAGAAATGCGCGGCGAGGTCCCTACCGGGGTAAAATGCCCCAAGTGTGGGCGGGCCATGGTTATAAAATCCGGCAGGAACGGTCTCTTCCTGGCATGCTCCGGCTATCCTGAGTGCACCCATACCACAAATTTTGTGCGGGATGACAAGGGAAGGGTGGTGGCAATTGAATCGGGGGCGGAGGAAACCGATGAGATTTGTGAACTCTGTGGAAAAAAAATGGTTGTTCGGACCGGCAGGTTTGGCCGTTTTCTTGCCTGCTCTGGTTACCCTGAGTGCAAGAATACCAAAGCGGTGGAAGAGAACGGCAACGGCAGAGCATCCCCTGACATAAAATGCAAAGAATGCGGTTCGCCTATGGTGGTAAAGAGGAATAAGGCAGGCCAGCAATTCTTGGCGTGTAGTAAATATCCTGCCTGCAATCATACGGAGCCGATGACCACTGGAGTCCGTTGCCCTGAGCAAGGATGTGATGGCGTTCTTGTGGAACGCAGGTCAAAGAAGGGAAGGATATTCTATGCCTGTAATAGGTATCCCTCTTGCCGTTTTCTGATGTGGGATGAGCCATATGAGGGAAGCTGCCCCTTGTGCGGCACCAAGGTCTTGCGAATAAAACGGGCTCAAAATGGCAGCGTTCAGCTCCTTTGCAGAAAAAAGGGTTGTGACTTCAGCCGTCCATTGCGCGAGCATGTGGCTGAGGCGGGGGATGGGGACCAGAGGCAATTAGAACGAGCCTGATACCCAATTTGATCAAGATTGTGAGCTGCTCGCCTTAAGCTCCCGCTCGAGTTCCTCGAAGAATTTGTCTTTTTCTTTCCAGTCGGGGCCAAATCGTTTGCTAAAGTATGAGCCAAGCTTATCAAAAAGTTTGTGCCACACAGGCTTTCCTTCTCCCAGCACCACGTCTTCGAGAAATTCTCTCAGCTCTGTTATCTTTTCTTTTGGTAAAAAGGAGACGGCCCCTAACTTTATTGATTTTTTGAGGGCCTCGGGCGTGAGGGCATGGGCAGTCAGCATCACGGTAGGGAATCCCCTGCTGACCGAGGTCTTCAGTAACTCGAATCCATTCACCCCCATGATGTCAAGAATTACGATATCATATGTATAGCTGAGGAGGTATTGGAGCGCTGTGTCATAATCCTTTGCAGTATGGACGATACACATGTCAAGCTCCTCTTTGACGGTCTCCAGCACGTCAGGCTCATCGTCAACTACCAGAACAACCTTATCCTTCAACGGGCTCTCCTTGCTCATTACTGCGTCTACCTCCTCTGCTTTTGCGACAAGTTTATTAGAAGCGGAATATAACAGAGATTGGCGAAACGGTCAAAACAAATACTTGATTAGGAGACGAATAAAGGTTAATATTGTGAACGATGAATTGTCCGCTGTTAGATCGGAGACCTCTTAGGATATGAAGAAAAAGAATGCCAAGGAGCCCCGGAAGGGGTGGTGGGCGCGTTTCTTGGAGCGGCTGGCAAGGGCCAACCAGGAAGCGGGGGCTGGTTGCAAGGCTTGAGGCCCCAGGTCTGTTGGCCCGGTTGGGACAAGTAAAAACTGAATCAGGCTCCCAGCTTCTTTATCCGAGCAATCTGGTTGGCTGAAAGAACCTTTCCCTTGCCTTTTGCAAGGAGAAAGATCTGGGCCGCCTCCTCTATTTCTTCGGCAATGTTGATGGCTTCCCTGAGGTTCCTTCCCATGCTAACTATCCCGTGGTTTTGCAATAATACTGCGCGAGTGTGCTTTTTTGTCAAGGCGCAGGCCACCGAATCTGCCAGCTTTGAACTTCCGGGCAGCTGAAAGCTTAAAAGCGGAAGTGGATAGGCATGATAGACAAAGCCTGGAGTAAGGGGAGGGATTGAATCGGCTCCAGGGGAAAGCAAAGTGGATGCTGCAACCGAAAAAGGGCCGTGACAATGGCACACCACTGAGATATCAGGCCTTGCCTCTAAGACCCTTAGATGCATCGGCGTTTCCATTGAGGGCGGTTCGCCTCCTGAGGGATTGCCCTGGAGGTCCAGCACGCTAATCTCTTTGGGCGTCAGGACCCCAAAGGAGATCCCGGTGGGGGTAATAAGCACCCGGTCGCCTAGTCGGACTGAAATATTTCCTCCACTCCCACTGACAAGGCCCCGTTGATAGAGGTGCTTGCAGGCATCCACCAATCGTTTCTTGTATGCGGATAACTTTTCGCTCAATGTCTCCTCCTGCTCCAGGCAACAATCTAGTATTGTCCGGTAAATAACAATTTATCTCACGGAGAGGCACATTTTTCAATGAAATGATCGGCTGATCTTTTAGCAGGGCTATTGGCAGCATGCTATTTTTCCCCACCTGGAAAATAGGCCCGCAGCCCTGATTTTGCTTGGAAATTTTTTTGAGCTGTGAGATGAATGAAGGCCGGGATGCCAACACCAGTTAATGGAGAGAGCTTTAATATGATCAATGAAGAATCGAGAGGGGAATCGGCGAATCGGGTGGCAACCATCCGTAACCGAAAACATCCTTCACAAGTGGTAGAGATCCTTTATCTACCGGGGGAAAGCGCTTTTATCACATCTGGGATACAGAATCTTTTCGGGTTGAAAGAGGTCTTGATTCCCGCCTATCTTTTGATTAGGGATATTGAGCTCATAGGCAATATCATCTCCTGCCTACTTGATGAGATCTCTTGCGCCCAAGAAAGGGAGTCCACATTCACTTACAGGGCGCGCTTCACCGCACTAGAGCAGGACTACACCCTTACAGAGTTTGGCAATTACATGAAACTGGAGCTTGCCCGCTAAGACAAGACAGGACCGCCTGATTAAGGAGAAGAAAGAAACCATGAAGATCGCCCAATTCTATGAAGAGAGTGGAAGACTGAGGCTAGGAGTCTTGGCCGGTGATCTACTACTCCCCGTCGAACTCGAGGGAGATTTGATAGATTTTATTACCAGGGCGCCAGAGTCATACCCGCTTGGTGAGGGCATTGCAGTTACAGAGGTGAAATTTGCACCGGTCATATCACGGCCAACAAAGATCATTGCCTTAGGGCTAAATTACAAGGATCATGCCCGGGAAAGCAAGGGCCAGATACCAAAAGTTCCACTCATATTTGCCAAGTTTCCTAACAGCCTTATAGGCCATAACGACCGTATCAGGTGGGATGCCAGTGTGACCACAAAGGTCGACTACGAGGCAGAGCTGGCTGTGATAATTGGGAAAACGGCCAAGAATGTTAATGAACCGGAGGCCCTGGATTTTGTGTTCGGATACACGTGCGCGAATGATGTGAGTGCCAGGGACTTGCAGTTTGGTGACGGGCAATGGGTGAGGGGAAAGTCCTTGGACACCTTTTGCCCTCTGGGCCCTTGGGCGGTCACTAGGGACGAGCTGGGTGATGGCTCAGGCCTTGCCATAAGATGTAAGCTGAATGGGAATGTGATGCAAGAGAGCAACACCTCAATGATGATCTTTCCAGTAGCAAAGGTCGTCTCATTCCTGTCGCGGCATTTCACCCTTTTTCCAGGCGACTTGATTCTAACGGGCACACCCAGCGGTGTTGGCGCATTTAGAGACCCATCCGTTTACCTCAAGCATGGTGACATGATAGAGGTAGAGATTGAGGGAGTGGGTGTGCTGAAAAACACCTGCACATTGTCAGGAGAATCGTAGGAGTGCTGGAGGGGCTTTCTTGCTTCAATCAGAGCCAAAGGCTTCTTTAATGCTGGCATAGAGGGGGCCATCCTTCCTCCAGACCTTGCAGCTGTTTACAAGGTATTCCAGCCCCTTGATTTCCGAGATATCTTTTGGCTTCGGCCAGGGTTCTCTAAGCCTGTGGGTCATGGTGCCTGCAAAGATCTCTTGGGCCATGGAGATGAGAAGATGGGTTAGATGCGCGCATCCCTTGACACCACCCATTACGGCCCTGACCTTTTCACTAAATCCACCCCTTAATTTCATCCCCTTTATTTGCTTTATACTATCCAGGGTAGTGGGGCATTCAGGATGGGGATAAGTTTTCATTTCCGCTTCAACATCCAGTATCTCGGGTGGGATGCCTTTGACGAGGAGGCGTATCTTCATGTGGTGGACCATACCTTCATTTCGCACTTCTCCACCAATGTCATAGACGGGCACAAATCTGCGGTCCATCAATGTGCCTTCCACCAAGACCTTTTCCCTATCCAGCGCAAAGCTGGTCAGCTCGATGCTCCTTTTATGCAATTTCTGGGTCGTGGTGATATCTCTTATTGCCATTGGATCAATGTTGAGTTCTATTCAGTTGGGGCCCTTTTTGCGCCCACCTTTTCTGCCTTTCCACTTTCCAGGAGGATAGTTACTCCTGTGTTCGTCAAAATAAACATAAGGTGTGTCCGTATCCAGTTGGATAGTCACATATCCCCCCAGGCGCACCCTCAGATAGGTTGGAAGGGATGCGGCAACGTGCCAATTGTCTCCCTCTAGGTAGAAATAAAGCCTCCTGGATGGGTCAAAGTATACAAATACATCAGGATAGTAGTAGTAATCAAACTTGGCCCTATAGCCATGGGCAGGGGCATGGGGAGGAGGGCCATGTCCTCTTTTACCGTGCCTGTGGGCCAAGGTGGGAGGCCCTGGAGGAGAGCTGCCCTTGCCTGTGGCACAGCCGCTAAGAGTAAAGCCTATCCAAGTCAGGCAAGCTAGGGTAAGGATCCAAATTAGAATTTTCATGCCCTAACTCCTTTTCAAGTTATCAACCTTATTAAAGGTATCATCGGGGCACGGTCAACAAAAAATAAATGCCCACAAAAAAAAACAGGCCATTGGTAAGCCATGCTGCCAGGAGTGGTGGGAAAATTCCAGCAAAACCCAGTGCCCTGCATGTGCCCAAAATGATTAAATAAAGAAAGGACAGGGCAATACCAGCGGCTATTGCTACTGACGCCCCTCCCTTTTGGATCTTTAGGGTTAAGGGCATTCCTATCAAGATCATTATGACCACTATAAAGGGAAAGGCGAGCTTTATGTGGAGATCGACAAGGTATTTGGTAGGGTCATAGCCCTCTGCTCGAATCCTCCGGACAAATGCCTTTAGCTGCCAATAGCTAAGCTCTTCGGGCTTTAGCTCCTCCTGTGCAAAGGCCTCGGGCCGCTCAGGGATGTCCAGGGCCAAAGTCTGGAATCTTTCAGTCATATAGCCCTCTTTTGTGCGCTTTAGCATGAACCCGTCAATGGCCTGCCACATATCTCCCTTCCATATGGCACGGCGGGAATCCACCCTCCGGACCAACCGGAAAGAGTCATCAAAAAAATAAAAAGACGGCCTTATCATAATCCCATTTTTTGGATCAAACTTTTTTATCCAATAAATGCCCCTTTCAGCCTTATACCATATTTCATGCCGTCCAAAATAACGGCCTGGGTCTTTCTTCCTTACCTTGACCCGCCATATCTCATAACTCTTTGAACTGGTGAGAGGGACAACGGTTTCTGAAAAGAAAAAGAGGCCCGCGGAAATAAACACTGCCAATACCAATAGGGGACGGGCCAGTTGAAGGATGTCGATTCCACAGGACTTGAGCGCTGTGATTTCGTTGTTTTTTTTCATGATGCTGAACACTACTATAGTGGCAATAAGCGTTGAAATAGGGCACATGTGCACAATGATTGTGGGGATTTTATAGAGAAAGTAAGAGACAACAATGTGAGTGGGAAGAGATGCCTCTGAAAACTCATCCACCCGGCCGAAGAAATGAATAGTTAAATAGAGGACCGTGAAGAGAATCTCACAAATTGCAGCATATCTTAAAAACTCATTAAATAGATATCTGGATATTATATTCATGACAAAAAGAAGCGCCTTATGAATTTTTTCCGTCCAAGATAAGCAAAACATGTGGACACATAGTTGTCAAGCGCTCGCCTCTGCCTCTGGGTGAGCGGGAGGAGGCATCTGCCAAAGAAGGTGTTCAGCGGATCGGCACCGGTTTTCTGTCGGCTCTCTGGCCCCTGTCCCCGATACTATTCCCATGACCGTGTCAGGGCGCTGGCTGACAAGGGGAAATCTCAGGCATTTTCGGCAAAATAACTTTTTTATTGGGCCGCGATGGGGTAAGGTAGCTTACACAATGGTTGGTAAAGGAGGAATCTGCCATGTTTT
>JAMOVZ010000092.1 GCA_027061865.1 Desulfobacterales bacterium | reverse complement strand
CAAAAGGGGTTGGAGCTAGCCAGGAAGGCCATTGAAGGGGTGAAAAGGCTGGCCAGGGAGGGAAACCCTGATGCCATGTTCCTGCTTGGTTCATGCTATAGCTCCGGGCTGGCAGTAGCACAGGATAAGAACAAGGCCCTTTACTGGTTACAGGAGGCCGCAAAAAAGGGGTATGGCCCTGCCATGGGGAACCTGGGCAATTTATTGATGAATGATCCATTCAAGGATTTTGACAAGGCATTTTACTGGATCAAGAAGGCGGCAGACAAAGGAGTAGTGCATGCAATATTTAACCTTGGAATCCTTTACTATAATGGAGAGGGTGTCACCCAGAACTATGAAAAGGCGTTTTATTTTTTCAAAAAGGCCGCAGAAAAGGGGTTGCCCCTTGGTATGGTGTATTTAGGTATCTGCTATGATCAAGGGCAGGGAATAGATAAGGACTTCAATAAGGCCTGCTATTGGTTCAAAAAAGCCGCTTCTTTAGGAAACTCACTGGCTAAGGTATACGTCTCAGAGTCAGGAGAGTGTAAAAAAAGACAATTAGAGGATGAAGATGCATTTCAGCGGTGGTTTGAATCTGATTAAGCTGCACCGAAAGGCGATATCAAGGGTGGACAGAAAGATCGGTTGTAATGAGCCATCCTGCCATGGCGATGGGTTTACGTTGCTTGAAAATAGATACAGATGCAAAGGAAAAATTTATTGACAATTACGGCGGAGAGGAAACTGTTATGACTCACAGAATCCAATTAGATTTTATTGAAGTATATAAACCATGCTCAAAAGCTCAGAGATGTAATGTGGCGAGAGCCATTAAAACCTTGTTGCGCTTGAGCAATCCCAAGAGGCTGCTCTTTTCTTTTGTTGTGGCTGCCGCCCTTATTCTGTCTTACTCTTATTCTGTGGTGGCGGATGAGTGTGACATGGATAGAATTTTAAAGAGGTATTCCAATGAGCTTGCCCAAATCGACACCTCTGAGAGCTCTATAAATTTTGTCCTTAACAACATTATGCCTGCCTACGCTGCCTCGCAGAATGCAGAAAATATCATCTATGAACTCTTGAATTGGTACGGGGAAACGCAGAGGCTGGGGGAGATCAGAGAGGATGCCTTTTTGAAAAAATTGCACGATCAAATGGAGAAGCTGGGCAACGCCTTAGCAATTGCAAATATTGCGTGGATGGGTTGGCAGGCCTTACAAGGAGATGATACAGCTAAAATCCAAACGGCTGCAGAAATAATAAAATTATACATAGGCTGGGGTATAAGTGAACTAGGCAGCAGAACGCTAAGTATCGCCGTGGTGGGCGTCTTTTTTATCGACTATGCCCTGAACAATTTTATCCAAGAGGCATTTTCCCTCAACAAGGACTACTGGTGGAATATCTATGTTAACTATATGGAGAACAAATATCCTCACATAGTAAAGGGCCAAGATTCATGGGTTAATCTCATAATAAAGGAAGGAGAGGAAGGCGTTCAGCGGCGCCTCGAAGAGTTCTGGGTTGACCCCTGGGTGTGGCAAGGGGTGTACGGCCAGGGA
Organism: Desulfobacterales bacterium; assembly: GCA_027061865.1. Classification (GTDB taxonomy): domain Bacteria; phylum Desulfobacterota; class DSM-4660; order Desulfatiglandales; family Desulfatiglandaceae; genus JALVMN01. The sequence goes on along the minus strand of JAMOVZ010000092.1, from coordinate 5,853 downwards.
AAGACCCTAAGTATTTCCAAGCCTGCAAGTGTTGAGAAATATAAAAAAGAATTTGCGGCTGAATATTACCGGCGGTATCTTCATCCCACCATAAAGACCTTTTTCAGGAAACAGGCAGAGCGGGCATACCGGGAGACACTAGCCCGGGCAGAAAATGAGTGTCATAAGATTAAGCGCTTGATTGCAGAACTGAAAAAAAGGTACCGCATATGCGGTGGGAAGTTATTCGTGGAAACTCCCATAAATTACCTTTACAAGGGACTTGAGAACCCCCGCAGGCTTGTACTCTGGACAAATAACTGCAACTACCTCAATCCGAACAAGGGCGGCCTAGAAAGCATTGTGTCGATCCTGCGTTTTTTAAAACATGATATGAAGAGGAAAATAAATCTGGAAGACTTTGGATTCCGCCTTAATTTACTGGATTACTATAACAACCTTCCTGACGGGGGCTTCAAGGTATTGCACAAAAAGGCTTGGGAAGTTGTTAATGAAATTCGTTCGCGCTATCAAAAACTGATTGGATTCATGGATGTGCCCCAGGCCGCTGCTTATGTCAAAAGGAGAATCAACATAGAGGAAATGGACCGGATTTACCGGGACAGGCGTAACTACAGAAACAAATTCATAATGACCTGGCTGGAATCAGGTAACAGATCCACGAACCTGGCTTGGTTTAAGCAAACCCTTAGCCGGCTAAGAGGAATCGAACTCTTGTGGATCAGGGGGCCAGTATGGTGTGTGAGTCCGGGTTACTTTAAATCTGTCGTAACATTCGATGACTCCCAGGCCTCAACCCGTGTTAAGTATAGTTACAACATACGGCTGAACTCACCCTATCAAGTGATCGCGGGGCCAACAATACGCGGCAAGCACTTTGAATTTCTCGTAAATACACGGGGCATCATCGCGCCAGCCAAGGTTATTATAGACATAAAGATTGACCATGTCAGGACTAGATGGGGAAAGAACGATAAAACCAAGGAAGATAAAAAATACTACTCTGACTTAGCACGCCGCAACTCCAGGACCGTAACAATAACCGAGCATGCCATAAGGAACGGACTACGTGACGTTTTTAAGACATGCTATGTTCCTTGTAAACAACAGGTGGCAAGCCCAAAACGAAGCAGACCCATAACCAAAAAGAAGAGGCCCAAGGGCTCTACAGCATCCTCTTACCGGGATAAACTTGCGGGCAAGGCGTCATCCAGGGAGAAGTCCCTTGATGATATAATGATACAGTCACTCATCGCCTCGCTGAGTGAGAAAGACCTGGATGATATCATCATCCAAGAGTTGCAAAGAGAGCTCTCAGCACAGCCCACCTACAAGAAGCACGAAGCCAATAAAAAACAAAGGAGCCTTGGCGGAACAAGAAGATCAGCCAGCTCAGATAATTTGCGAAGGCCACACCATAAAAAGGCGTCATATACTAAAAGAGCTTCCTATTCCTTGAAGGGTGTCCTTGAGAAATATTGCAGCCTTTTTGAGCAGGCAATTGTTGCCTACAAAAGAGCCGATGACGCTTTGGTGGACAAACTGCTGCAAAAGATGATAGCTCTGGCAGATGCCAACTTTATCAACTCACACCCTCTAATTTATGAAGAGACCCTGACAAAAAATCTTAAACCCTCCTATTATGTACCTCCGGAACAAGATGTCTTCCAGGGCAATAAGAGAGGCCATACCATAAATGCCCTGCTTGCCTTCATGGCTTATGAGAATGCCAAAAAATACGTCAGGACGCGCAAGAAGATATATCTCGACCGGGCGGATTACATTTTAGGCTTCATGTTCAAGAATCCTTACAAGAATCAAGGAACATACGCAGGCCTTCCTGCTCGCCCAACTAGATCAGCATGGGGAAGGGTAATTGATAGGATTGTCTCGAAATACAATACCAGAGCCACATCAAGCCGATCCAATGCCTCCAGCCCATCTCATGTAATAAGTATAGGGGGTGTCAAGGCCAAGAAAACCCGAGTGCGCTGAACAAATCCCACCTGCCCCAGCTGTTTCCATTTGCCAATTACACCATATAGAGGTAATAATACAGACAGTAATTTTCTATTAAGACGGCCTCCGCCTTATTACCCATTTCGCCTCAAAGGGGTAATAGTGGAAAAGTCGTCTAGTATTGCAATGTAGGAGTGAAAGCCCGATGGCGATGCAAATCAGAGGAAGAGATGTCCTGGAGAGGCCTACATGCCCTTTTTGTGGCATGCCTATAGACCGACCAAGCGAAGAACCTGACCTTACGCTCAATGAAATGCCGGTTGGGGCCTGCCGGTGCGGGGCGGTCTATGCCTGCGATGTGACCGGCCACAATCTTGGCACTGCCTTGACAGAGGCCTTGATATATAGCTGCAAGGGCGACTGGGACATGGCCTGGGACCTTACATCTGGCGAAGATTTTATGGAAAAGGAACTAACAAACTATGACTTTGAAGATCACCTTGTTGTGCAGGGCACCATGCACAAGGGCAGGCGCACAACGGGCGTGCTCTATTTCATAAAGCTCAGAGAGGGATTGCGCCTTCGTGAGGAGACAGGTCCAAGAGAGACCAAGGCCCACCACCACCCAAAGTCCAAGCCAGGAATAAAAGCACGGAGAAAAAGGCCTTCTAAGAGGCGAATTGAGGCACTGGTCCAGGCTTACCAGGTGGATGAACTTCTGGCAATTGCCCGGGAGGATAAGAAGATAATAAGGGACTTACAGCGTCTTATCTATTCGGTTGATGACCTTACCAGATGGAGGGCGACTGACATCTTGGGGCAGGCTGCCGCGGTGATAGCCCAGTATGATCCTGGCGCAGTTACAAAGCTCATGCAACGGCTGTTCAGCTCAATATTGGACACAGCGGCCTCCAGTTGGGGGGCCATAGACGCGATTGGGGATATTATCTCCAACAATGTAGAGGACTTCGGAGGTTATCTCCCCAGGCTTTTTGGTCTAGCAACGGACAGGGAACTGCTGCCTGATCTGGTCCGCAACTTTGCAAAGATCGCCAAGAAAAGGCCATCCCTTTTGAGGCCCAAGACATATGCATTTATCCCATTGTTGAGATACGAAAACCCAGAAGTGCGTGCATATGCAGCTGAACTGATGGGTGCTGTGGGCGCTTACGAGGCAAGAGAGGACTTGGAGGCACTACTCGAAGACAAGGCCACAGTAATTACATATGATAATGGGAAGCTGGAAGAATTGAGCGTTGGTGAGATCGCCTCCCGCGCGCTTGATAAACTATGATCATCGACTACCTTATCCGCGCCTCCGGCAAGGACCTCCCTCTTGATAAAGAGGCCTTGACCCTCCCCTTTCGAATTACACCCACCCAGTCCCACCCCTTCCTCCTGTTGGGTGACTACTTTCAGTCAATAGAGGCCTTTATCCTAGAAAATATTGATCTCCTGCTTGAAATTGCCGGAAAACTTTGTGACACAACAATCACCCGAACTGACATTGAAAAAATCATGATCAGGGCGCAAAAGCATGGCGCTTTCCACCATGTGGCAGAAATTGAGCTAGCCAGCAGAAACGGTAGAGCCAAATTTGCCTTGGCCGCCTTCCTCTCCTCAAACAGAAGATGGTTTGACAGAGAGTATCGCAACCTGAAGCTTTTGGAAAAAAGGGCCAAGCAACTGCAACTACTTCCCGAGCTCTATTTCCGCGGCCAGCACACAATAAAGAGGGCCGGGGGCGGCACAGAAACATTCTTATTCCTAGCCATGGAATGGCTAGAGGGATTCCACGAGTGGCATTTTAGGGAACACGCTGCGGCTCCTGAAGACAGTATAGTGATCTGGGACCAAGACTGCGGACACCGCTTGGCCCACAGAGAGCAAGCCCAAGAAATTTTCCGTCAAGTTGGCTTCATCCTCACAATCTTCTATGATCCTGAAAATTTCTTCCGTGTGGCCCGTTGGCAACATGCAGCTGGCGACTTTGTAGTTAATACGGATCACGGCCATACTAAACTCAAGCTGACAACGGTTAGGCATTATGGACCAATAGTCGACCTTGAAGTTGACAATGTCCCTGACCCCCTCATGCCGCTGACATTCTTTTTTTTGGAGCTTGCTACCTTGGCTCGGCTGGACAGGCAGGAAGGGGTGGGCAAATGCTTGTGGTGCGGGAACTGGTGTTTGCAGCCGCTGGCAACAGGGATCTTTGAAGCCCTACAGCTCAAGGCAGAGCATGGTGAGTTCCTCCACCGGAGACCCTTGGAATTCTTGGCCCTTCTCAAGTCGTTTTCTCTGGGAGAACTCTCCGCCCTCCTTGAATACACCATATCCTCACTTGACTACCTGGACTCGGAAACAGTGGGCCTTCTCAGCACAAACTGGCGGGAAAATGCTAAAGACCTCTGGCAGGTCATACAAAGGTTTCAGATATAATAAGCTCGACAGGGGAAGTCAGAACCCTTGGCACTGAGATCAAAAGGCCGGCCTTTTCTGGATCGCCTTTGCCGTGGGCCCTCAAAAATTCCTGGGAGAGCAAGAAAAGTTCCCGGTAGGCCTGATCCAGGTCAAAGCCTTGATAAGACTTGTCTTTCTCAAAGGCACACTTGCTGCATGCCCTTGTCCTTCCGTTGACCCTCGTGGGAATCCCGTAAACCCGGCACGTAATGGGACGGTGTTCGTACAAAGCGCATTCCTTATTATCGTTTAACAGAGGACAACGCACCCTCTCCATGGCAAACACGTAAGACTGCATTTCAGCGTCGTCCTCATGCCTTTGAAGCTTTACCTCTAGTCGCCTCAAGGCCCGTTCAGCATCACTGCATCTCAAGATGGCCTCCCGGATCGCTTCCGGGCCAAGGCGGTCAAAGTGGTACTTCAAGTATGCGGCTTCGATAAGAAAAAGGCCGAATACTGCATGGCAGCAGTCATCGCAATGAAGTTCACATTTCACTTCTTGGGGATAAGCCTCTGCGATTTTTCGAAAGGCCTGTTCAGCTCGATCAGCCAGCAATTCATAATTGCGAAAAATGGGCTCAGTTTTCATTTGTTCCTGTAAGGATCCAAGAGTTCTAGAAACTGTGGATGAGGTTGAAAGCCGTGCTTTATGGCCTCATCCACATGCCTTATTGCCTTGTCATACTCACCTTTTGTGTAATAGGCGAAGGCCAAGTTATTGTGGCCCAGGCCGAAGTTGGGGGCCTTTTTGACCAGCTTTTCTCCTATCTCGATGGCCTTGTCCACATCATCCTTTTGGAGGTATGCATTGGCCAAATTATTCCAGGCCTGGACGATGTCGGGGTTGAGTTCCAGGGCCTTCTCCAGCGCCTCTATGGCCTCATCGGTCTGGCCCATCTGCAGGTATGCAAACCCAAGGTTTGCATAGCCCCTTGCGTACCTGGGCTCTATCTCAATAGCCTTTTTGTTGGCCTCAGCAACCTTTTCCAATTCACCCTTTTTAAAATATATATAGCCAAGGTTGACCCATGCCTCAAACATCCGGCCGCTGTTGGCTATTGCTTCTTCAAAATACGGGATGGCCTCATCCAGCTTTCCTTGCCGCATCATGACCACCCCAAGGTTGTATTGGGAATTGGCACATTCAGGATTTTCAGCAAGTATTTGTTTTTGTTGGGCTATAAATTCCTCTGATCCTATTGGCTCTTTCATTTTAATCCCCCCAAGTTTCTAAAACAACACCCTAGAAAAAAGTGAGGCCGCCCCCCTCCGCCTGGTTGACGACCTCGTTAACAAATTAAATCGTTTAGAGTTGCTTGTCTAATGATCCTCGGTCTGTCCTCTTCCCTTAAGTCCATACATGGTGGAACTTCCCGTGGAGAAGTAAATCAGCTTCCCTTCATTTATCAACTCAGTGGCAGCCTTCTTGAT
>JAMOVZ010000091.1 GCA_027061865.1 Desulfobacterales bacterium | reverse complement strand
AGGGATCGTCTTTTGGACGGCCTTTTCCAAGTCCTTGAAGTAAAACTTGGTCTTTTTACTGGATTCGGCAAACTCGAGAATCGCCTTTTTTATATCCTCCATCCTTTTCTCCTTTGCTTGAAGCTAATCTTTATTAAACGCCGTCTACAGCCTTTGCGACCTCCCATGCAGGATCAGTGTACTTGAACAGCGTGCTGGTCCTGTATGTATCATACTGCAAGCGGTAATCATCAATCAAGTGTTCAGTAAACTCCAGTCCGCATTTTTCAAAGAATTTCTCCCAACCGATCCGCTCTGCCCAGTCACCAATTCGCTCGTATTTGTTGGCATCTGCGGCATAGGCCTCAATTATCTGCCTTACTGTCTTGCAGACCTCCGGGAACCTTGGGAAGTTATTCGGGAGGGCTGCTACCACAACCTTGGAGAACTTGGGAGGACTGATGCGGTTGGAAACCTTGCCGCCGGCCATTACTGTAACACAGTCACCCTCTTTGTCTGCCAAAGGAAGGGCCATACACATGGTATAGCAATTACCGCAGAACATGCAGCGTTCTTCCTTGATCTTCACGGTCTTCTTGCCATCTGGTGTCTTGGCAGGAGAAATTGCCGCCGTAGGGCATGCAGCAATAACCAATGGAATCTCGCACACCGACGCCAAGATCTCATGGTCGATAATAGGGGGTTTGCGGTGATAACCTAGCAGCGCGATATCAGAACAATGCACAGCGCCGCACATGTTCAGGCAACAGGCCATAGATACCCTTACCTGGGCCGGCAGTGTCATTCCCTGGAACAGATCAAACAATTCATCCATTAGGGACTTTATCATGGAGGAAGCATCTGTTGCAGGGGTGTGACAGTGAATGTAGCCCTGTGTGTGAACTATGTTGGTTATGCCAGCGCCGGTGCCTCCTATGGGGAACTTGTAACTGCCAGAAACATGCTTGCGGCTCATCAGGTCCTTTTTCAAGGCCTCTACTTTCTCTGGGCTGTCCACCATAAATTCGATGTTATTACGGGTGGTGAAACGCACATACCCGTCACAGTGCTTATCTGCGATCTCGCAGATCTCACGGACATGCTCCACTGTCATGAAGCGGCAGCCACCCACCCTTACGGTATAGACCTTCTCACCAGTCTCAGAGACATGAACCAAAACACCAGGTTCAAGGATCTCGTGATATTTCCACTTACCGTAGTTTCTCTGAATAATAGGGGGAAAGTACTGCCAAAAGTGCCGAGGGCCCAGATCCGTGAGCCTGTTTTCCATGGGTTTGTCAGGATTATAACGACCAAGTCTTTCAGTGCTTAATGCCATTTTGTCTACCTCCTATCCTGTATCTCGCTTCAATGGGGAGTTATTATCTCTTGTGTCTCTTTCTGTATTCCTCGATAGACCTGTCCCAACCACCAGGCACATCCTCTTCTTTCCAAAATATGTAAGGATTGCTCCTGGGCTCTTTCACAAATTGCGGCATGGCAGGAATATCGAGCACTTCCATCAACTTCCTTATGCTCTGGCGCTGGATAAGCTCGCCCAAACGCTCACGGTTCTTGCCTTCCTCCATCCACCAATCCCATATAGGTTCGATCACCTTCTCCTTGATGTTGTCATAAGGAGGCTCGGCTTTCATGAAAGGAATTGTTAGAAGTGACATCTGAGCGCCTTCCAGGATTGGAGCCTTGGCACCCAGGAGGATACTCACCCCTGTATCTTTGCCAGGCCGAAGGGCCTGAGGCATCACATTGATACAGTGCATGCACCTGGTGCACTCTTTGTCGTCGATCATCAGCTTGCCATCTTCCATCCACATGCACTGGGTGGGGCACAGGTCAAGGACCTCTTTCTTGATATCAAACTTACCCCAGTCTTTTCCAGCATGAGCATTGCCGTTGGGAGCAATCTCCCCGTTGATGTAAGCCTGCACAGCTTCTTGATCGATCTGAATCTCATCACGCCAAGTCCCTATAAATGACATATCCGCCCTTGCAATAGAGGCCACACAGCAATTGGGGCAGCCATCAAACTTGAACTTAAACTTGTACGGGAACGCAGGTCTGTGAAGCTCATCCTGGTAATAGGTGGTCATCTCGTAGCACATATCTTGAGTGTCATAGCATGACCACTCGCATCTGGCCCTGCCAATACAGCAAGAAGGTGTTCTGAGATTGGATCCCGAACCGCCCAAATCCTGTTGAAGCACATGGGTCAGTTCAAAAAAGATAGGCTCCAATTGCTCTGTAAATGTGCCAAGGAATATAATGTCACCGGTGGAACCGTGCATGTTCAACATGCTGCTTCCGCGGAACTCCCACAAATCACAAATGGTTCGGAGGTAGTCGGTATCGTAAAACTTACTGGCCGGCTGGTTGACGCGCATGGTGTGGAAGTGTGCAATTGAGGGATACTTTTCCGGCAGGTCGGAATAGCGGCCTATAACCCCCCCGCCATATCCGAAAACTCCTACGATTCCGCCGTGCTTCCAATGGCCCTCACCATCCTTGAATGAAAGCTCAAGCTGACCTAGAAGATCCTCGATAACGTCCTGCTCGATCAGCAATCTATCCTGGCCAAGTTTCCTCCGGTGCAGAGCGCCCCTCTTGGCATCCGCCACAAAGCTTGGCCACGGCCCGGATTCCAATTCCTCGCACAAGGGAATATCATGTTTTATTTTGAAGTTCTTGAGTTCCTCCTCAGTGTAATTATTGAGTTCCTCGTCTGAGTAGATTCTTAACTCGTCATACTTCAGCTCTTTTTGCGGTTGTTTTGGTTCAAAAGCCATTATGACTGCCTCCTTCTACTATGTTGATTAACATCCAAAATGAGTCTCAAGGTAATTCTGCTGGCCCAAAAACCTGGTAAGCTTAAACTTGATTGCTTCACCTCCTCCCTGAAAAGTTTGTTTGTGACATTTTTCATTTTTTCCTGCGAAAATATATTTGACGGCCTGAGCCGTCCATAACTATTTGTGAATATTAGAACTAGTTTATTTTTCAAATGGTTAGATGCTACCTTATAGTCAAAAGAATTCCTGATTGTCAACAGAAAAAAATCCTGGAAAATAATTGTTGACATCCTCGGCTGCCGACACTATAGCGCAAGTCTGAACCCCTTATAGGAATCCGTACAAATGAAACTTTACAGGCCACGATTAGTAATCGCCGCATTAAGGGGCGGGGCTGGCAAGACCGTAATCACCCTTGGGCTATGCGCTGTCTTGAGGGAAAAAGGGCTCAAGGTGGTTTCTTTTAAGAAGGGCCCCGATTTTATAGATCCTGGATGGCTATCACTGGTCTGCGGTTCAGAGTGCCGCAACTTAGATCAATTCCTGATGAGTGAAGGTGAACTGCTCCACTCATTCCTAACCACTGCCACTGAATCCGACATTGCGCTTATCGAAGGGAACCGTGGAATTTTTGATGGGCTGGATCTAGCAGGCACGTTCAGCACTGCGAGCCTGGCGAAACTACTTCAGGCCCCTGTGCTGTTAATTGTTGATGTCACTATGGCTACCCGTACTATTGCTGCCACCATAAAGGGGTGTCAAACTTTTGATCCGGATTTGAATATGGCAGGGATTATTCTCAACCGAGTGGCAGGGAAACGTCAAGAGTCCCTTATTAGGAGCTGCATTGATACATTCTGTGAAATCCCCGTGGTAGGAGCCATCCCAAAGCTTCGCTCAAACCCTTTCCCTGAAAGGCACATGGGCCTTGTGCCCTGCCAGGAGCAGGAGGAGGTTACTAAATCTGTGCTCTGGGCTAAGAAGATTGTAGAGGATTATCTGGATCTCCCAAAAATCCTTGAAATAGCAGAGAAGAATGGCAACATGGATATCGACCCCGACCTGGTCGAACATCATGAACTTTTCCCTTTGGAAGGGGCCTCGCCCAAGATCGGGGTAATACGGGACAGGGCATTTTGGTTCTACTACCCTGAAAATCTGGAGCAACTCAAGGCACTGGGCGCTGAAATTGTTGAAATCAATTCCTTGGAAGACACCCAGCTCCCTCCTGTGGATGCCCTTTACATTGGTGGAGGGTTTCCTGAGACACAGGCTGAACACTTGTCACATAACAGCTCTTTTAGACGCTCCCTAAAAGAACAGATCGAGCAAGGCCTCCCAGTATATGCTGAATGCGGGGGGCTCATGTATCTGGGCAGAAACCTTCTTATAAAAGATAAGCTATACCCAATGGTAGGCGCTTTGCCTTTGGATTTTGCTTTAGAGGCGAGACCACAGGGCCATGGTTACACGATCTTGGAAGTGGTGGAAGAAAATCCTTATTATCCAAAAGGGGGAATAATAAAAGGGCATGAGTTTCACTACTCCAGGCCACTGTTCCTGGAGCCTGACCCGGAGCTCGCGCCTGTGCTAAAGGTCCTAAGAGGAAAGGGATTGGACTCAAGCAGTGATGGATTGTGCAAGAAAAACCTCTTTGCCACATATACTCACATTCACGCCAGAGGGACTCCATCTTGGGCTCGGGGGCTTGTAAAGGTGGCCCTGCTCCACAAAGCCGCAAAGATATCAAATGAAAATGATTTTTGTCAAAAGAAGGATTGACAACAATCAAAATATAAGATATAAGGTGTAATAAACTTGGGCTAACAGACTAAAATTATTGGATATTAATAAAAAGGAGGTTATAAATTATGCCAACAGTAGAATTTGAGGGCCACACTTTCAATGTGGACGAAGACGGATTCATCGACGACTTCAACAACTGGAACGAGGCCTGGGTAAGACACGTAAAACAAGTGGAAGGAATTGAAGAGTTGACCGACGAGCATTGGAAGGTAATCAAGGTCCTTCAAGACTATTACAAGAAGAATGGTATCGCTCCCATGGTCAGGATCCTTTCAAAGGTGACGGGTTACAAGCTGAAGAAGATTTACGAGCTGTTCCCCTCTGGACCGGGCAAAGGGGCCTGTAAGATGGCAGGTCTGCCCAAGCCCACTGGCTGCGTATAACCAAGATTTTAAATACACAACGAGATATCAGGGCACAAAAAGGTAATTCTTTTTGTGCCCAAAATTTTGTCCAACTCAATAAAGGCCTCCTGATATTATTTCCATGCCCGCCAATGGGGAGGGTCTACATCCCCGGAGCGCCCTGAGGTGACTTCAAAGCTCAAGAGTCTTTTTGTCTTGTGGCGACTGGCTCATAGAGTTCTGGGCGGCGATGGGGAAGGAAGTATCTTATGGTGTGTGACTTTATGGTATTCAAGGGTTCAGCTCTCAGAGTGGCCACAACCATGCCCTCGGTCTCTTCGGCCCTCTCGGCCAGGATATGTCCTGCCGGATCTATGACTATTGCAACCCCTGGGAAGATATAGCCCTCACTTGTTTGTCCTACCTGGTTGCAGGCGACAATATAAGCGGCATTGTCAAAGGCCCTGCTTCTCATATGACGCAGCCAGCTCTCCAGTTTCTCTTGTGGCCTTGTCCTGGGCGAGGCATGGGGCATAAATATGATCTCAGCCCCTTTCAAGGCCATGATGGTGCTCAGTTCTGGAAAATGGGCCTCCCAACATAACTGCACCCCGAAAATCACCCCGCCGTGGGAGAAAACAGTGAGATCGTCACCTGCTGCAAAATGACCTTTCTCCATGGGTGAAAGATGGGTCTTGCGGTATATCCCCATGAGGCCGGAGGGGCCTGCCACCACTTGCGCGATGTGTGGAGGGCCAATGGGCCCCACCTCCATCATCCCTGCAATCAATACCACACTTTTCCTTTTTGCCAGCTTAACCAGCCTGGAAATTATCTCCTGGGAAAACCGGTGATCATAAAGCGAGCAGGGATACTCGATTGTATAGCCTGACACCGAGAGTTCAGGGAAGCATACTATTTCACTACCTTTGGAGAGGGCCTCATCCAGCAACTGCTCCATTCGGTCAAGGTTTTCCCCCACTTGCCCTACCTTTGAGTGCATGCAAACGGCAGCGATGGTTATATCCCTCATGTCACCTTTCCCCTTAAGAGTTCGCCCCACATAACCTTTGGAAGGCCTTACCTATAAGCGCCTGCGACCAATAAGGATGTATTTGTCATATTGAAGT
>JAMOVZ010000090.1 GCA_027061865.1 Desulfobacterales bacterium | reverse complement strand
GTCAATTCCCGCCTTTTCCCCTATCCGGCGAACATATTTCTCAAGAGGACGCTTTAGGGTCATTGTGCCAATCACGCGCTTACCATCTGTCGCGTATCCTATCAGGCAGGCATTTTTGAGATTCTCTCTTACCCAAGAAAGCCCTACCTCCCCTGCCTCGGCAACCAGTTGATGGATCTGCTCCATTATCTCCGGCGGGATCTCCCGGGGCCTTTTAAAATGAAATGAAACCTGATTAATCAAATGCCCCATCTCCATTGACACTGCCACACAAGCCGCCTAACATGATAAAAGCGTTTTCCAACAGACATAAAGAAACATTAACGGCAAAGAATGGGAAAATCAAAGACAATAATAATTATAGCCGCCGACCAACCCTTGGATAACGACGCCCACTTGCGCAAAAAGATGAAGGACGCAGAGATTAGGGCACAACGGCAGGCAAGGCGTTTCCCTGGGATGGACTTTGCCCGGATGCAGAAAAAGGTCCACCAAAACCTGGCCAAGTCCTATCTAAAGCTGGATGGAAAGTACATGGACATCCTAGACCTTATGAATTACCTGAAAAACGGGGGTTCCCTGCCCCGGCTGAACGCCGGTAACATCCACGGCTTTTACAGCCTAGCCACGGCAATAACCCATAACGGGATCTACCTTTATCAGTATTTGCTCAGGGCGGGTTTTGACCCCATCGTTGTCCAGAACTTCTCCCTTGCCGACATCTCCCGGCTCCTGGCTGAAAGGCCCTTGGCAGTCTGCATATCTTCCAACTTCATCCTCATGAACGAAATCAAGGAGATGGCCATGAAGATAAAGGCCATATCCCCTCAAGTCCATGTTATTGCTGGAGGAATGTTGGTAAAAAAGGTGCTCAATGCGGGAGAAGGCCTTCCCCGCGATGCCCTAGACTATTACTCCTCCTTCAATGGGCTGGTCGATGCATTTGTAATCGAATCCCAGGGAGAAAAGACCTTGGTCCTGCTCTTGACCAATCTCGTGCAGGGTGAAGATGTGGGCACTGTTCCGAATCTGGCCCTTTTTGACGATGGTGGCCGAATCTTCTTTACACCAAGGCAAGCCGAAGAAATCCGCATGGATGAGACCGCCATTGATTGGGGTAAAATTCCACGCCGGTACCTGGGCGAAGTGTTGCCCGTAAACACCAGCAGGGGATGTTATTACAGGTGCAAGTTCTGCACATATCACTGGCTGTTCCCTACCGTGACCTACAAATCCATCGATGTGCTGCGCCGGGAACTCCGCTCCATTGAAAACTTAGGCTTTGTCCGCCATGTGCGGTTCACAGACGACAACTTCACTGCTAATCCCCGGCGGTTGAGAAAGGTCCTTGCCATGATAATGGAGGAGGGCTTCACCTTTAGCTGGTCGTGCTTTGCAAGGGCAGGCGCCCTTGACCCGGAGCTTGTGGCCTTCATGAAAAAGGCAGGATGCGAATTTGTGGACATGGGCCTGGAGTCGGGAAGCCAGAAGATGCTGGACCTCATGGACAAGAAGCTCAAGCGGGAACAGGCCTTTGAGGCCATAAAGATGCTCAGGCAAAACGGCATCTGGAGCAGGGGCAGCTTTATTGTTGGCTACCCTGGGGAAACCCTGGATACCTTTGATGAGACCTTGGACTTTATCAATCAAAGCGGACTCCCTTATTACCATCCGTACCTTTTCTACTATTCCAAAAACACCTTAGTCCACAAGGAAAGGGAGCGATTTGGCTTACAGGGCCTTGGGCTTGTGTGGCGCCACAACACCATGGATGCAGTGGAGGCCTCTTCCCTGATTCCAAGGATGGTGGAGGAGATTCCAACTGGCTATACAGACGGGCTTACTTACATTGAAGAAATATACAAGCTCTTGAGGGGGAAGGGCTATTCAGGGGAGAGCATATTTGAGCTTTTTAAACTGAAAAGGGGCTTGCAGTTGGCACTCGGCAGTGGCTCAGAAAATGAAAAAGTAAAAAAGATCCTAGAATCCCTGGCTTCAAAAATAGTTTAAGAGATCCCCTTTTAGCCAACCTCTCCGCGAAAGAAGCTCTCCAAGATCATGATCCTATCGAGGAAAAAGCGCTTTTTTAAGAGGGCCTCCATATCCTTGTCTAAAATTGCCTTCTGTATCTCTGGCTGAAGAAATGCTATAAGAACCTCAGGGGGTCTTTCCACTAAATCATTTACCCATTCTTTCGCCCTTCTTGTGAGGTCCTCATAGTTATGCCCGCTTTTTCCAGTGGGCGCCAGATCCTGCACCGAGTTAACCAAGTAAGGTTTAAGCCTAGATGGCTCTTGTGTGTTTGTAGATACGATTTTGCCAAGCCCAGGGGCTACCCTCTCCAGCAAGGCCTCGTAAAAGCCGGGATCCTTTCTCACACCGGTGGGAATGGAAAGGGCAAGAGCAATGAATTGGGGATCGCAAAAGGGCAATAACACTTCGCCCTTGCTCCCAAAAATCAGCATCGGAAGAGGCGAGATACCCCTTCGGGATCTATTCCTCACTAGAAACATGGTTATTGGGTCAAAGGCCGGCGCTTTTTCCAATTCGCCCCGTATTTCCCGCCTAAGAGCTGATGCAAAACCTGAGGTAAGCTCTGGCCCCAGGACCTCTTTCCACCTCTCGAGCCCCCGCGTGTATGGATTAAATCCGCGAAGATAGAGCTTGGATAAGAGCTCTGCAGTCCGGTCAATGCCCATTTCTTTTGATTTTTCCAAATCTTCAGACACGTAGAGGCCCCTCAGCAAGATATCGCCCAAAAGGCCGTCAGCAAGCAGGTGCCTGCCCATTGGGAGCTCCCGGGTCACGGAAAACGCCCAGTCATGAAACCATGTAGTGTAATCAAGCAGGGCCGCCCTCCTGGCCCTGCTCCTAGGGCTCCGGTATTCGGGCGATACAAAACGATTCTCAACGCCCAGGAGTTGGGCCACCTCCTCTGCTATGGCCTTTTCAGAGATAAGCTGGCCTTGGAATCGAACCTGCTGCTGGGTGGTAAATGTAATCTTGAGTTTCCCTGCCTCCTTGAAAAGGGCTGCCAGCAGCCTGCTATCCCAGCCCCCGCTCAGAAATGAGGCCACTGTCCCCTCGTGGAGCTGAAAATAACTATCCACTTTAGCCCGCAAGAATTCAGCCACCATATCCGCCGCCCGCAAGAGGGATATTGATTGTGTAGGCCGTAGAGCTGTACTAGTGTAGCTTTCAACAGAAAGGCGGCCTTTTCCGTATCGCAGCATTGATCCGGGATCAAGGAGTTCCACACCGCGAATCAAGCTCTTGGAGCCCAAGGGATGGCCGATTACCAGATACTCCATAGCTGCCAGAAGATCAGGCTCACAGGATTCTCCAAGAAAAAGCCGTAGGAATG
>JAMOVZ010000089.1 GCA_027061865.1 Desulfobacterales bacterium | reverse complement strand
GACTACAAGGGCCTCAAGATGCGGATTCCGGGTCTGGGAGGCAAGGTGGTTGCCCGAGCTGGTGGGACAGTGGTCCTGACTCCGGGTGGAGAGATCTTTACCAACCTGGAGCGGGGTGTGATCGATGCCACCGAGTGGGTAGGGCCTCTTCATGACCTAAGGATGGGCTTCTACCAGGCCGCCAAATACTACTATTATCCTGGATGGCATGAACCGGGAACTTACCTGGAGTACATCTTCAATAAGAAGGCGTACGAATCTTTGCCCAAGGATTTGCAGCATATTATTGACGCTGTTTGTATGGAGATAGAGCACTGGACGCTGACCCAGTTTGACGCCAAAAACGGTGATGCGCTTCAGACCCTGATTACCAAGCACAAGGTAAAAGTGATAAAGTTCCCTGATCAGGTGCTAGAGGGCCTGCGAAAACTTGCAGAAGAAGTGGTGGAAGAAGAGGCAAATAAAGATCCTTTGGCCAGGAAGGTGCACGAGGATTTCAAGAAATTCCAAAAGATTGTAGGCACTTGGGGGACAATTTCTGAAAAGGCCTACTATGACATCATCCAAAAGAAATACCCATTGTCCGCCTAAGTAGGACTTGCTTGGGCATTTAGGTTCGGGCGCCCGGCCAGCAGGGCATGTCGCTGTCCTGCTGGCCATCCCTCCCTCAAAAGGCTTATCTTTTCAAGCAGTTTATCCTTGACCTAATAAGCCCCTCACAGGTAGGGATAGGGCGGTACCGCTATCCAGCCAAAAACCAAGACACAAGATATGCGACCAAAGCGAGCCATAAAATTTCTGGCCTCTGATATCTGGAGTATTGAGGAAGAAGCCCTGCCCAAGCTTAAGGCCTTCTTCCTGAGGCTTGGAAGGATCATGGTCCTTTCCATCAGAGGTATTTTTGAGGACAAGTGCCAGCTTCGGGCTTCTGCCTTGACCTTTTATTCCGTCCTCTCTCTTGTTCCGGTTCTCGCCATGGTGTTTGGCATAGCCAAGGGATTTGGCCTGGAAAGGTTCCTTGAAAGGCAGCTGTTGGAGAACATGGAGTCCCAGAGTGAGGTGGTTACAAAGATTATCGCTTATGCCAACTCCCTCTTGGAAGGCACAAGAGGGGGGCTCATGGTCGGCGCTGGGGTGCTTTTCCTGGTATGGACCATCCTCAACCTTCTCTCCAACATAGAGGATGCCTTTAATGATATATGGGGAATTGACGGTGGGAGGAGCATCGGGAAGAAGTTGGTTGACTATATCGCCCTCACACTCATAGGGCCTTTCCTAGTTATTGTTTCAGGCACTGTGCGTGTGATGGCAGAAGGCTATGCAAAAACCCTTCTTGATAAGATACCGCTTCTTGATACTATAGGGATTGCCATTATTTTTCCGCTGAAGCTCTTGCCTTTTGTGGTGATGTGGGTGCTCTTCACCTTCATATACAGGTTTATGCCAAATACGGATGTGAAGTTTCGCTCGGCCCTTGTGGGTGGTATTGTTGCTGGCACCCTCTATCACTTGTTTCAATGGGCATATATTTATTTCCAGATCGGGGTCGCAAGATACAATGCCATTTACGGAAGTTTTGCCGCCCTTCCCTTGTTTCTGATATGGCTGAACTGGAGCTGGCTTATAGTGTTATACGGCGCTGAGATTTCATTTGCACATCAAAATGTAAAAGTATTTGAGTTTGAAAAGGAATGGGCCAAGGTTTCCTTGCACACAAAGAAGCTTCTCGCCCTCTATGTAGTCCAGCATATTGTGAAGAATTTCGTTGCCGGCCAGCCCCCGGAAAACGAAACCGAGGTGGCAGCGCGGCTCAAGATGCCGATTCGTGCGGTTAAGGAGCTTCTGGACGAACTGGTGGCGGCCGGCGTGATCTCTGAGGTGAAGAATCCCAAAGGGGGGTATGGTTATCAACCTGGACGCAATCCTGAAACCATGACCATTGCGAGTGTATTGGAGGCTATTGAGGACCATGGTGAAGGCACTATCCCGCTGGAAGAATCAGACGAGGTGAAAAAGCTTTCCAAAGCGCTTCAGGGCTTCAGACAGTTGTTGAGGGAATCACCTCAAAACTTGAAGCTCATGGATATCTAGTAAAGGAAGGTACGGACAGAGGCAAGATGGACGGTGGAGTGGGGAAATCGGTTCTAAAAGCAAGTATTGAGAATTTAGGGGGCAAGACCCTTGAGCTTGTCTATAGGATTGGCGTAATGGGCTTCTTTTTAGGAAAGTCCTTCCTTTTTGCCTTTATTCCACCAATCAAGGTCCAAAGGGTCTTTAAGCAGATTCACTTTATCGGTCTTCAGTCCGTAGTCGTGATCGTTCTTACAGGCAGCTTCACTGGAATGGTGCTGGGCTTTCAAGGTTATTACAGCCTTAGTAGGTTCGGCTCAGATGCCTTTCTGGGGCCAATGGTTGGCCTTGCCCTAATTAAAGAGCTCGGCCCAGTAATCTCTGCCTTGATGGTCACTGGCAGGGCTGGCTCTGCCATAGCAGCAGAGATTGGTATCATGCGTATAACAGAGCAGATAGACGCCATCGAACTCATGGGCCTTAATCCCTTCCGTTATTTGATAGTGCCAAATTTTTTAGCCGCCATGATCTCAATGCCCTTGCTTACTGCCATATTTGACGTGGTTGGGATATTTGGTGGGTATCTAATTGGGGTAAAATTGTTGGGGGTGGGAAGCGGTGTTTACTTCGGCGAGATGCGCTATTACGTGGAGATGGGCGATATCTTGGAAGGGGTTTACAAGTCTTTCAGTTTTGGGGTCATTATTGCATGGGTTTGCACTTTTAAAGGGTTTTTTACAGGAATTTTTACCGGTTTTGGGGCAGAGGGCGTGAGCAAG
>JAMOVZ010000088.1 GCA_027061865.1 Desulfobacterales bacterium | reverse complement strand
TCGAGGACCCAGTGGAATACCAGCTCAAGGGCATAGTTCAGATTCCAGTGAATGAAAAAAAGGGGCTAACCTTTGCCAAGGGTCTTCGCTCAATATTGAGACACGACCCGGACAAGATACTGGTGGGAGAGATAAGAGACCCAGAGACTGCTCAAATTGCGCTTCAGTCGGCCCTTACTGGGCACTTGGTCTTCACCACGGTTCATGCCAATAGCTCGTTTGAAGTGATAAACCGCTTTATGCACATGGGCATTGAGCCATATAACCTCATGGCCGCCCTAAACTGCATTGTGGCCCAACGACTCATAAGGACCCTTTGCGTATGCAAGGAGCCTATATCTCTGTCTGAAAAGGTTCTCTCCGAGTCAGGCCTGGACCCCGGGGTGTTTTCTTCTCGCACTTTTTATCAGCCAAAAGGATGTGAGCTATGTAAAGGGACGGGTTTTCGAGGCAGAAAGGCAATAGTGGAACTAATCGAAATGGACGATGAGCTAAGGGAAGGTTTCATCCAGAGGTTGCCTGTATCAGAGCTAAAAAAGATGGCAGCTCGCCAGGGTACTGTTTTTCTAAGGCAAGCTGCCATAGAAGAGGTATTGCAGGGTGAGACCACACTGGATGAGGCAAATAGGGTAACCTTTGTGGAACCGATCACCAGAGAGCTCCAGTGGGAGTTGCCCTTTGAGCACCACACCAAGTTTATCCCCAAGCTGGTGAAGTGATGATCTCTTCTCCTTTATGAGAGAGGCCCGATGATCAGGTATCAACTATGGTGATGAGACGGTTCCAAAGAGTGCTAACGGGTATGGAGATAACTGCCAAAGTTTTCAAGGCGGTTCAGGTAATTAAGGAGGGGAAGGGATGGAAGCTGCTGGGTTATGTCTCGTTGCCATTCCCCGAAGACACATTAAGGCTCTCATACAAGACAGCTAACATAAATGATCCTGAAGGATTCCTCAAGACTGTGAGAGAAGGAGTAGAGACTCTGGCCTTCAAGGTTTCTCGCGTTGGCTTGTCGATACCCAGTGAAGTGGTAAAAGTTAGCGTCCAGAAATTTTTGGAGCTTCCCACCAGGAAGCAGGACATAGAAAGAATGATCGCATGGTGGGCAAAAAAGTCCCTTCCTTTCTTAGTAGATGAGGCAAAGATTGCTTACTGCTCCATTAACCCATCTCAGCGGGGTGGCAAAGAGCTTTTAGTTGCAATAGGATTTTATGATGTGTTGAGGGAATATGAATTAAATCTCAAGGAGTTAAAGATAGCTGCTGAGGTTGTAAGACCTGCTTCGATTAACCAGCTCGATTTTTATTGTGAACGCATACCCACCAAAGGAGTGGTTGCCTTTTTGGGCCTTCTTGAGAATTATTTTACGCTTTTTGTATTCGAGGAGTCTAAACTCCTATTTTACCATGGAGTGAGAAGGGGATTCTCTGATATCCACTTTTTCCAAGATGTGGAAATGACCTTACATCTCTATCACACAGAAAATCCCAAGAAGCCAATAGATGTACTCTATTTTGCAACCCAAGCAGGTTTTAGGCGAGAGTTGGAAGAAGGTCTCAAGAGTTTTGGGGATATGAGGGTCTTTTTTATTGATCCAGAGGAAATCATCACTCCACACCCTTCCCTCTTAAAAGGAGGTAAGCAGGTGGATTTGGGAAAATATGCGGCTGCAGCAGGAGCGGCCCAGAGCTTATTGGATTAAGCGGGAGAGGATTTTGGTTTGCAAAGGCTGAAACTCAATTTGGCTACCATATCTTATCGGGAGGCAAGACTGCGCAACGTAGTGGTCGGCATGGTTGTAATTATTGTGGCTGTCATTACTGCCCTTTTGGTTAATGCCACTGTCTCGTTAGACAAAGAGGTGCATGGCTACCAAAAGCGGATTCATGCCCTGAGAAAGGAACTCTCAAGGGCAAGGGAGGTGAAAAAGGAGCTGACGACCTCATTAAGCAAGGCAGACATAGAAAAGCTCGGCCGTGAAATTAATTTCATCACAAATATCGTTATGTTGGACATATTTCCTTGGAACTTGGTGCTAAGCTCTCTTGAGAGAACCATACCAAAGGGAATCCTGCTTAACGCCCTATATTCAAGTGGGATTGAAAAACCTTTAGTTTTAAAGGGCCAGGCCGATTCCATGGCTCAGATCTCTGTCTTTTTGCGGAATCTTGACAATGCCAAAGAGTTCTCAAAGAGTGCCTTAGTGAAATTTTCCGTGGAACCTAGAGCGGTAGGGGCCAGTAATAGCCCCATTCAGAATAGTGTGAGCTTTGAGATAGAGTGTGGTCTCAATCGGGACTATTTGCTTGCTGTCTTGAACTCAGGGGCGGTTTCTGAGGACAGGAGTAGGTGAGAAGGCCTTATGTTTGACTTGGACATAAAAGAGGTATTCGGAAAGGCTAAATGGTTTTGGGTGATCTGCTGTCTCGTCTTGATAATGGATCTCGGAATCTACCTTTTTTCTGTGAGGCATAAAGAGAAGGAAATTCTGAAGCTGCAAGACACTTATGGAAAATTAAGGGCGGAGAGGCTTGCCCTTCGAAAGAGACTTTCTGCTCCACACCACAAGCTTCAGCAAGCGATAGAAGGGTTTTTGGGCAAGATTCCTCCAAAACAAGCATTTCCTCTGTGGGTTTCTGATCTATATGCTCAGATCCAGAAAAACGGGTTGGTATCGAGCAGGATGGTTTACCGGCCTCAAAAGGCCTCGCTGCTTGGGCTGACGCGTTACACCACATCATTTTCTGTCAAAGGGCCATATGCTAAGTTGCGGCAGCTACTGGCTGACATCCAGAATTCAAAACAGATATATTGCATAGAAGGTATCTCTTTTGTTAGTCATTCTCCTAGGCGGGAAGAGGTGGAGATGAAGCTAGAGTTAAGCACTTATTTTAGATAAGCCTATGGAACGAAAAAAGGCCATATTGGTTGTGCTGCTCCTGGTTTTTGGGCTTTCATTGACTTATAGGCTTATGAATCCTTTTGAGCAGCAACGAGTGGGACAGCTTAAATACCGGAAAAGGGCAGCCCAGAGGCAAGGGAGCAAGAAAAAGGGCGGTCATCTCTTTGGCACAATCAACCATGAGATGATACTCTCTTTGTTTAGGAATCCCCCCTTTCACAAGGCATCGGTGATAAAAAATCCCTTCCTTGGGGAAGATAAAGCAGCCAAAACACGGCCCAAGGATGAGGCAAAACCCAGGCTTCCTCAAGCCACTTTGCCTCCTCCCAAGCCAGAGGATCCAAAAGAGAAGGTAGTAAGGGAGTTGAGCAAGTTCAGGGTTTTCGGCTTCTTTGAATCAGGCGGAAGGGTCACCCTGTTTCTAGAAAAAGGGCGTAACATAATAATAGCCCGTGAAGGTGATTGGATAGAGGGGCGATATC
>JAMOVZ010000087.1 GCA_027061865.1 Desulfobacterales bacterium | reverse complement strand
TTCGTATCTTCATCAAGAGGAAAAAAGGACCGCTTAAATTAATGGAGGGAGGAAATTTTTTCCCAAACAAAGCTCTATTCTTTAAAAAAGTTCAGTTGGTTGGCGGCAAATGGGAAGCGGGAAGTAAAAAAGAGGAGAGGCTATTTTGTGCGGCTTAGGGCCTCACTGATTTTGGCCCCTTTTTGGGGATCCATCATGGCAAGTATCTTTCCTGCGGCCTTGCCTTTCATATTCCTCATTATCTTCACAACGGTCTCGAGCTTTAACTTATCCATTATGGCTGCAGCCTTGGCAGGATCCATGGCGCTGTAAAGTGATACGAGATGCGCCATTTTGGCATCACGCAAGGCCTTCTCCCTTTCAGCCAACTTCTTTGCATAGACAGCAAGTTTTGTCTGAAGCTCCGTAAGCTCCGCCATCTTTGCTTCTACCTCTTCTTTCATAGGCTTGAGGCGAGCTTCCATCTTTGCAAGTTCTTCTTCCTTTCTTCGGAGGGCCTCTTCACGCTTTTTTAACTTTTCGAGCAAATCCTCTGGCGCTGCCACCTGGCCCTTTGCCTTGTCTTTTTCCCCGGCCAGGGCCTCCCCTTTGAAGCGAACCTCCTTCAAATAGACCAAGCCCAGCCCGATCTTTGCTGCCACCAACAGACAAGACATCACTAAAAGGGCGCGCAACAAGGCCTTTGACCTCACAGGTAATCCCTCCTATACCTCAGCATGATGAGTTCCCCCAGCTGTTTCTGCTCTCTTCTTTCTTGTTCCATCAACCACCTTCTTCTATGTTTTTCCTTGAGCATTTCCAGGATCTTTAATTCTTTATGCCTTTCAATGAGGAAGGAGCGTTTTTCCTCCGCCTCCCTTTCATACCTCCGCCTTTCTTCCTCTTTTTCTTGGATCTTGAAGCTCAGGGAAGCCAAGAACTCTCCATAGCTTTGTAAATCCTTGCCGTCCAAGCCAGACTTCATGAGGCTGCCCATGGTTGTGGTGGTAGTATAATAGAGACAGGTTAACTCACGGATACCCTCCTCAACTTCCCTGACCTTTTTAAGGCAGCGGGCAAGATCCAATTCAGCCATCTCTTTTTTGTGCCTCCTATAAGAGAGCAATGCTTCATACTTGAACTTGAAGCCCATCCCACTCACCTTTGCTTGGTTAATTCCCGGCGCCCAAAACCTGGGCTAACTCTCTGAAGCCCTCTTCCATAGTGGATTTAGTATACATATCCTGCCTCAGGAATTGATTAAGCCTATCTATCATCTCGACTGCCCGATCCGCCTTCCTGTTATTCCCCCGCTGGTATGCGCCCAGGGTTACCAGATCCTCGATCTTTGCATAGTCGGCCAGTATCTCTCTAAACTGATGGCATAATGCCAAAGAATCTTTGTCAAGCACCTCCGCCATCAAACGGCTTACGCTTGAAAGCACATCAATGGCAGGATAATGGCCCCTGGATGCCAGATCTCGGTCCAAGACAATATGGCCGTCAACAATAGAGCGCACAGCGTCTGCCACAGGTTCATTCATGTCATCGCCTTCTACCAACACCGTATAAAGCCCTGTGATGGAGCCCCTGGTCCCGTTTGTGCCGGCGCGCTCCAGCAGCCGAGGCAAGTGGGCAAAGGTACTGGGAGGATAGGCCTTTGTGCTGGGGGGCTCTCCGGAGGCCAAGCCCACTTCTCTTGCTGCCATGGCAAACCTGGTCACGGAGTCCATCATCAGCAAGACATCTTTTCCTAGATCCCTAAAAAACTCTGCAATTGCAGTGGCAAGATATGCCCCCCGCATCCTGATAAGCGGCGAAGTGTCTGAGGTGGCAACCACCACAACCGACCTTTTGAGCCCTTCTTGGCCCAAATCACGTTCTATGAATTCCTTTACCTCACGTCCCCGCTCACCAATCAGGGCTATAACACTGACATCAGCCTCTGTGAACCTGGCCATCATGCCCAACAGCACGCTCTTTCCCACACCAGAGCCTGCCATGATCGCTGCCCGCTGCCCCTTACCCAAGGTGATAAGAGAATTGATGGCCCTGACGCCCACATCCAATGGTTCGGTGATCCTGCTCCTTTCAAGCGGATTTAAGGGTTTGGCATAAAGCGGACGCTTCTCATGGGCCAAGATGGGAGGCCCCCCATCAATTGGCTGTCCCAATCCGTCCAGCACTCGGCCCAGCATATTGGCTGCAACCGGTATGGATGCCCGATAGTGACGGGCCACGATCCTGCTGCCCGGCTCTACACCATCGCAGTTACAAAGCGGCATAAGCAGTATGCTGTTTTCCTTAAATCCCACCACTTCCGCATTGAGCGGCTCTTGGTACTTTGGTGGAAAGATCTCGCAAATACCCCCAACGGGCATGGAAGGGCCATTGCCTTCTATCACTGTGCCCACCAGCCTTGTGACCTTTCCTTCCTGCAGAATGGGGTCAAGGCCGCTCAGGTCCACTATGTATTTCTCAAGGCTTACCGGCATGTTCTCCGGCTCCTGAAATCTTCTCTTCCAGGACCTTTTCTATTACTGAGAGT
>JAMOVZ010000086.1 GCA_027061865.1 Desulfobacterales bacterium | reverse complement strand
ACAACGGAACCGCCCTAGTTAACTCAATTAATGGGGAAAAGGCTAAGTTGGGAAAGATATTACCTCTGGTCAGAGATTTTAATGCCGCCGTAATAGGGCTTACCATGGATGAACAAGGTATCCCCAAAAAGGCAGAGGAAAGGGTCCAAATTGCAGCCAGAATTGTGGATGAAGCCTCCCGTTATGGAATCCCCCCAGAAAGGGTGATAATTGATCCCCTGGCCATGGCGGTCAGCGCAGACCACGACTCACCCAAGGAGACCCTCCGGGCGATCAGGCTCATAAAAGAGCAGCTTGGAGTAAATGTGACCCTGGGCCTGTCCAATATCTCTTTCGGCCTTCCGAACAGGGACTTCATAAACGGAATCTTTATGGCAATGGCCGTGGCCCAAGGCTTGGATTGTGCAATTATTGACCCAACATCCAAAGCTATGGCACATGCACTCCTTGCAATTGACATGCTGCAGGGACAAGACCCATTTTGCACCCGCTACCTTGCCGCTTTTAAAGAAGGGCGCGCTGCAACAGATTATCAAAAGGCAGAAGGGGCAGACGAGCTTGAGCGCTTAAAAGAGGCGGTGGTCAAGGGAAACAGGAAAGAGGCCAAAAAACTGGCCCAGAAAGTCTTACGGGATGGAATGGACCCCCAAGCCTTGATAAACCAATATTTAATTCCTGCCCTCAATGTGGTTGGTGAGCGGTTTGAGAAAAGAGAGATTTTTATCCCTGAGATGATGATGGCGGCAAAATCCATGCAGGCCTGCATGGATATAATTAACCCCCTGGTAAAGAAAAAGGCCCGGGAGGCTTTGGGAACTGTTGTGCTGGGCACAGTGTTCGGGGATTTACATGACATAGGAAAGAACCTGGTAAAACTCCTATTGGAGACATCGGGCTTCAGGGTGGTGGACCTTGGCGAAAATGTGCCCCCTCAAAAGTTTGTGGAGGCCGCCAGAGAGCATGGCGCACACATTGTGGGCCTTTCTTCCTTGCTAACCACTGGCGACCCCTATGTGGAAGAAACCGTGAGGGTGATAAAGGAGAGCGATATTGGGGACAAGGTAAAGGTGATCTGCGGGGGCGCGGCTCTCACCCTTAAATTCGTTGAGGCATGCGGTGCCGATGCCTATGCGAAGGATGCTGCAGAAGGCGTGAAAAAAGCAAAGCAGCTGTTGGGCATTGAGGAAAAATAGCCATGCCTCGCATCATCTTCCTCCCTGAAAAAAAGTCAGTTCAAATTGGCGCTGAAGCCACACTGCTGGATGCAGCAAGGGGTGCAGGTATTCCCATAAATTCCTCATGTGGAGGAAAGCAGAAGTGTGGCAAATGCGTGGTCCTTATAAAAGAGGGCATTGAAGGGCTCCCCGCTCCCGGCCCTGAAGAGGCGGCCCTCCTGTTTAAGAAGGGATGGGGACCAAGCCATCGGCTTGCCTGTGCCACCAAGGTCTCATGCGATCTGGTGGTAGAAGCGCCTGATAAAGGGCTTGGCAAAGAGCGCATCCTCACAAAGGCCCAACTTCCTTTCAAGCCAAAGAAAATAAAACCTGTCATTGAGACGTACCGCGTGGAGGTTCCTCTTCCCTCTCTTTCCTGCCAGGCAGATGACCAAACAAGACTCAACACGGCACTCAAGGATGCCTTTGGCCTCAAGGGCCTTGAAGCTGACCCTTTTGTGCTGAGGGATTTACCAAAGGCCATAAGAAGGGAGTCAGGAAAAGTCGCTGTCTTAGTAAGAGATAAGGGAGAAATCATCAAACTCTTGCCTGGTAGTGCTTCCCCTCCCTTTGGGGCCGCCATTGATTTGGGCACAACCACTGTGGTCTGTTATCTCTTGGACTTAAAGAGTGGGGAAGAGCTTTTTACCAGCTCATCAATAAATCCCCAGATCAAGTTCGGGGAAGATATTATAAGCAGGATCTCCTACTGTGTCCAGAAGCCATGGACCGGGCTCAAAGAACTACAGAAAGAGGTGGTGGACTGCATAAACAGGTTGCTTGAACAGGTCACCACTAAGATAGGGGCAAGCCCCGGCGAAGCGGTGGAAATGGTGGTGGTGGGAAATACAGCAATGCACCATCTTTTTTTGGGGCTTGATCCCCAACACCTCTCTCTTGCCCCGTATGTGCCTGTTGTCTCAGATGCCTTGAACGTAAAAGCAAGGGAGCTAGGTATAAATATATCCGGATCCGCCTATGTCCACCTTCCTCCCCTAAAGGCGGGATTCTTGGGGAGTGATGCCATCGCCGGCCTGATTGCCACGGGGCTTTACAGGATGAAAAGCCCTACCTTACTCATTGACCTGGGTACCAACGGCGAACTGGTCCTGGGCAATCGCGATAAATTGATGGGCTGCTCAACCGCTGCAGGCCCTGCTTTTGAAGGGGGCCATATAACATGGGGAATGAGGGCTGCCCCTGGGGCAATCGAGAGGGTGAGGCTAGAGAGCAGCGGAGTGACCCTTGAAACAATAGGAGGAAGGAAACCAGCAGGGATTTGCGGCTCAGGTTTAATCTCTGCAGCAGCAGAGCTCTTAAGGCTTGGACTTTTGCTTCCGAAAGGGAATTTTAATGATTCATCAGGCCACCCCAACTTCAGAAAGGGCGCGGAAGGAATTGAATTCTTGATCTCCCCTGCACCAGACAATGCTGTCGGCAGAGATATCGTCATAACCCAAAAAGACATCTCAGAGCTTCAGATGGCAAAGGCCGCCATATGGGCTGGAGCCAAAGTATTAAGTGAAATAACAGGTCTTTCACCCCGGCGGGTGCTGCTGGCTGGAGCGGGGGGACGCTTTATCGATCCTGAGGATGCGAGGACCATAGGGCTCTTTCCATTTGATGAGCAAACTGAGATCCGTCCTGTGGGAAATGCAGCAGGCCGTGGCGCGGCCCTGCTGTTGGTTGACAGGGGTTATCGGAAAAGGGCCATGAAGATGGCAAAAAAAATGGACTACTTTGAGCTGTCAGGCTCTAGGGCGTTTCAGGACTTTTTTGTCCAAGGCATGTTTTTTACCGGTGCAACAGACTATTCCGCTGATTTTTGAAGTTCCTTCCCTCAGGCCAAAACCGCTGCCAACAGGACTGCCAAGAGCCCATTTAAGAAGATACCGTCAAATGTCCCCGCTCCTCCAATAGAGGCCACTGGGGCCCCCAATTCTGGAATTTTCTTAAGGTTCATCAAATCTGCGCCAATAAGAGTACTCAGGGTGCCAGAGATGTAGGCCACCACAGGGGCATTCTCATAGGAGACTATTAAGGAAATTAGAGCAGCCAACACGGGGGGCAGGAATCCTGGGATTGCGATTCCCAGTCCTGGTATGGGCTTCGCTAATCGATGAAGGACCGGGGTCATAATGGCAGTTGCAATGAAGGCAGGCCACCAAAGACCGGTTTTGACCAGTAAAT
>JAMOVZ010000085.1 GCA_027061865.1 Desulfobacterales bacterium | reverse complement strand
GCCGGGAAAACAAGAGGCTTATTCAGGAGTTAAAAAAGGCATATGAGGAGCTGAGGTTAGTCAGGAAGATCGTAACATCTGACCCTGACACCCGACAGGACAAGGCCAAGAAGACCTTGATCGCTGGAAATCTGCCTCATCTAGCCATATCAGGCGGTCTTCAACCCAGCGGCTCATTTGTTGACTACTTGGAAAGGCTCTCCAACTTAAAGGACAAAGGGTTTATTACCGACGAGGAATTCGAGTTGTGCAAGAAAAAGCTGTTTCAAGTCTCGACATAGAACCCTGGTCTGAAGATGATGCTTCCAGGTTCAAGGTGTTGGTAGTTGACGATGAAGCTATCATCCGCGAGACCCTTGCTTCTTACTTGAAGTACTTGGGGATTGGAGAAATCCACTCGGCCCAAAACGGTAAAGAGGCCGTTTCAATGCTCGCCCATGACTCTTATGATTACGTGTTCATGGATCTCATGATGCCGGAAATGGGCGGCATGGAGGTGCTAAAGGAACTTAATTCAAACGGCAAGCCCACCAGCGTCATAGTTATGACTGGATATCCTTCCATGGAAAAAGTCATAGAGGCCATGCGTCATGGGGCCTCTGACTTCCTTATAAAACCATTCAGGCTGCAAGATGTAAAGTTTTCCATGGAAAGAATTCAGAGGCTCCATCAACTAATGAAGAACAATTGGCTACTCACCCAGGAATTGGAGCAAAAACGCCAAGTAGAGAAACTTAACGACGAATTGCAAAGGCAGATAAAAGAAAAATCCCTTCTTTATGATATAATAGATTCCTTTTCAAAAATAAATATTTCAGAAGATCTATATGGATTCCTAGTCAAAAAGGCTGCCGAGGCATGTGAGGCAAATAAGGCATGTTTCCTTATACATGATCAAAGCAAGGGGTCTCTGTTGGTCTTTACCGCCTATGGCATTCCTGGGCTGAGCCCGGGGACAAGTGTCCAGGTCATTAAGGCCAAGGAAGATGATACGGAAATAGACAAAGAATTCCTCAAAAATTTCATGGCTTCTTCAAACAGCGGCCCCGTTACACTTCATACCCCATGCAGATTGCCCGACCTGGTCTCTGTGCCATTTTGTATCAGGGGCGAGCCTTTTGGCCTCCTCTTGGTCTCCAACAAGAACAATGGCCGGAAATTTGACAAAAAGGATGAATTCTTCCTCAGTTTTATGGCAGAAAAGGCTGCCTTGAATGTGGAAAATATGGCACTGTACCACAGCCTGAAGGAAAACCTTTTTGCCACATTGGGCGCCCTTGTGAGCGCGATAGAGGCCAGGGACCGCTACACCCAAGAGCACTCCACAAGAGTTACCCAACTGGCACTAGACATAGCACGTTGCCTTGGGTGCAAATCCGATGATTTGCGGAGGATCGAGTCCAGCGGCCCGCTCCATGATATCGGCAAGATCGGGATCGACGACCACATCTTGAAAAAACCCGGCAAACTCACAGAAGATGAGTTTAATAACATCAAGATGCATCCCCTGATAGGCGTCAACATAGTTTCCCACTTGGGCCTTGACCATGAGGAGCTAGCCATCATCCGAAACCACCACGAAAGGTGGGATGGCAGAGGTTATCCTGATGGGTTAAGGGGCAGAGATATTCCAAGGCTTGCAAGGATCCTCTCGGTTGCCGATGCATTCGATGCCATGAATTCTGACAGGGCTTATAGATACGCCCTCCCATTTGAGACCTGCCTAGAGGAGTTGAAAAAAAACAAGGGCAAGCAATTTGATCCCGAAGTGGTGGATGCTGCTCTCCATGTCCTTAACTCCTAGTTGGTATTAATATTGCATTTCATCTGGTAGTTGAGACTTCAACCAAAGCAGTCTGGAGATAGAGCAATGGAATCTACGAATAGAAGGGAATTTGTCCGCACCCGTGTATCATATCCAGCAAAAGTCCGGGTTCTGGAGCAGGAAGAAAGGGCATTGGTTGAGCAAGGATTGGGGGTCACGTTATTTAGAGGGGGTGATAATCCCGAGCCCCTCGAAGAGTTTGAGACAATCCTTCCTCCCGGCACAGAGACTGAGATCATTTATAAATGCTTCAAAAGCCTCAACAGTAAATTAGACTTTATCATCGAACAACTGACCTTCCCCCCCCAAGACCAGGAAGAACCATTCAAGGAAGTAATTGAGCTGAGCGGATCTGGTTTTAAGTTCAAGAGCTCATCCCCCATTCAAGAAGGCGCTTATCTTAAGGTAGACTTGATCCTTCCAAGCGCCCTTCAATTCAAGATCGAGATGATTGCCCAATGTATGCGGCTTGACAAGGATGAGGGCGCAAATAGATACTTGATTGCCGCCCGAATTATTGATATTGATGAAAGGGCCAGGGATGCAATCATTGAGAATGTCTTCAGGAAACAGAGGAAGGTAATCCGGAAACAAAAGCAGAGGAAGGATGACCAAGGTTCAGCGAATTGAAATCGCCCTTGATGATTTGATCCGGTACTGCTCCTTGATGTCTGCAGGAAAGCTGATCGGCGGCCTCCTCCACAACCTCAACGGCCCCCTCCACACCCTTGGGATCGAAATCGACGTATTAAACCACGTGGTACTCAAGAGTCAGGCCGACAAGCCCGATTTCCTGGAAAACCTTGCCACGCGATTTTCCCGCATGGAGGAAGAGTTTGAAACCATCAACAGGATGATTAGATCAGTGGCTGAAAGGGTGGAGTCGGGGGCCTTGAGCTGTTCATACCTGGATCTTAATTACTTTATCCGGGAGGAACTGGAATTCTTAAAGGCCAATCTATATTTCAAACACCAAGTGGAGACCATAGTGGAGCTATCCGATGAGGTTAGGCCCATGAAGGAACTGCCAGCCGGCACTCATCTGGCCTTGCGCCTGCTCCTTCACGGGATGGTGGAGTTAACAGAGGCTAGCGGCTGCAAGCAATTCAATGTGAGGACATCGCTGGAAAATGGTCACCCCGCCTTACACCTTGGCATCTCTCCTTACAAAGATATGGGCCCCCTTTTCTCCCTCATCTCGCTTGAGCCGGCTTCGGAGACTGTAACGCTAGAAGGGGAAAATCTTGGCATGTCTCTTGCGGTTTTGCTCCTCAAATCAGCTGGAGCAAAAATGAGGTGTGAAAAGAATCAAGATACGGCCTGGCTTTCAACACTGCTTTCATTCTCCTCCCCATCATAGGCCAATCAACTGTAGTCACCTCTCCTGAGCTTTGCTGCTTCTACTGCAACAGTAATTTCTAGTTCCGTGAGGATATCTTGAAGCCTTTGAGGCAGGGCTTCACCATGGGATTTGTCCTTTAGAAATTGGACCTTGGCGCCCAGATGGGAAAGAATTGGACCTAAATCTGTCCCCTTAACACTTCCATCGCTTAGTTTCTCGATATAGCCTTCAACAAGATCCATAAGGCCA
>JAMOVZ010000084.1 GCA_027061865.1 Desulfobacterales bacterium | reverse complement strand
ACCCCCGCCCCATCTATACCTTCGGCCCCCTGATCCATAACACCCAAGTCTTAGAACTCCTTTCAGAAAAAGGGGTTCAGGTGGTAAACTCAGTTGAGGAGCTGGCCTCCATGTGTGAACAGGGAAATAAGGCCCGGGTGATCATACGGGCCCATGGAATCCCTCCCCAGACAAGGGCCATGCTCCGGCAAAGCCACCTCGAAGTAAAGGATGCCACTTGCCCCAAGGTAGCCCAAGTTCAGGGCCTCATCAAGTACCACACATCTAAGGGACGAAAGGCGGTCATCGTCGGTGACCAAAAACACCCAGAAGTAATTGGGCTCAAGGGCTATGCCAAGACCGGGGCCGTCGTGATACAAAAAAAGGAAGACCTGGCCTCCATTCCCCCTGAAACCCCCATAGTAGTGGTGGCCCAGACCACTCAAGACACCTTGGCCTACCAAGAGATCACGCGGGCGATAAAAGAGCGCTTTAGTGACGCCGTGATCTTTAACACGGTTTGCAATGCCACAGAGGAAAGACAGGCAGAGGTGCGGGAGCTTTGCAGCCAAGTGGATGCCTTGGTGGTAATTGGAGGAAGGGAGAGTGGAAACACCAGGCGGCTTGTCCAGATCGCTCGGGAGTGTAACACCCCAGCCTTCCATGTGGAAACCGGCGCCGACCTGGACAAACGCGCCTTGGCCCAGTACCAGCTCATAGGCGTAACCGCCGGGGCCTCCACCCCAAGCTGGCTCATCAAGGATGTGGTCAGAGAAATCGAGTCCATAAGGAGCACCAAGGACAGCCCTCTAAAGACCTTGCTCTTCAAGGGGCTCATATTCCTAGTCTTAAGCAACCTTGCCGCCGCCGCATCGGCCTTCTTCTTTGCCTTTGCCTCAGCAGGGCTTGCTTCCCTGCCTGGCTCCATCTCCTATCCCTTCATGGCCGCCCTTTATCTCTTTTCCATGCATGTGCTAAACCGCTACCTGGACAAGGGTGCAAGCGCTTATAGTGAGCCGGAGAGGGCCTTTTTCCTTAAAAAACACAGGGCTTGGCTGCTGCTCAGCGCTCTACTGGCCAATCTGGCCTCCATTGCCGTTGCTTACAGAATGGGCGCCTTACCCTTTGTTTCAATGTCAGCCCTCACGGCCTTAGGGCTCCTATATAGCGTCCCCCTTGTCCCCGGCCGCTTCTCCGAGCGTCTGTCATTTTCCAAGATAAAGGACATCCCCGGCTCTAAAGGCGCCTCAGAGGCCATGGCATGGGTTGCGGTAATGACAATTATCCCCTTTTTAGATCAAGCATTCTCCCACCCGGGCGCTGCTTGGCAGGGATGGGAACCAGCACTTGTTACAGGCGCGGTGGTCTTCCTGCTGGCCTTCATCCGATCCGCCCTTTTTGAGATCTTCCAGGTCCAGGGTGATCTGATCGTGGGCCGCGAGACCCTGCCCATCGTCCTAGGAGAAGGCCGCACCATCCGTCTCCTCAAGGTCCTACTTGCCCTTGCCGTGGGCCTGCTTCTTTTGGCTTATCTGGCTGGCCTTATTAATTCTCAGGCCATGATAATGCTCGTTCCGGCAGCGGGGCTTTCCGCATGCCTGTTTGGATACCAAAAGAGGTTCATGGAGGCCGGGATCCTTTACGAAGCCATGGTTGAGGCCAACTTTGTCTTGACAGGCCTTTTGGCCCTGGCCGCCTGGTACTTGAGATGGCCTTGGTAAGTGTCATTATCCCTACTTATAACAGGGAACAAGCAGTGATGAGGGCTGTGGACTCAGCCCTCAACCAGAGCTTTCAAGACCTGGAAGTGGTAGTGATAGACGACGGCTCCACTGATCATACGGCACATCGACTTGCCTCCTATGGTGGCCGGATAAAGTATTACAGAAATCCTGAGAGGCAAGGGGTTTCTGCTGCCAGGAACAGGGGCATAAGAGAGAGTTCAGGCCCTCTGGTTGCCTTCCTCGACTCTGACGACTTCTGGCTGCCAAAAAAGATTGAAACCCAGGTCATCTTTTTTGGGCAAAATCCTGGGGCCGTTGCCTGCCAGCTGGAAGAGGTATGGATCAGAAATGGCAAGAGGGTAAATCCGAAGAAGATTCACAAAAAGCCTTCGGGAGATATCTTTCTGCCCTCTCTGAGGCTTTGCCTGGTAAGCCCTTCCGCCGTTATGCTTCGCCGGGGGATTTTGGATGAGATAGGTGGCTTTGATGAGACACTTCCGGTCTGTGAAGACTATGACCTGTGGTTGAGGATTGCCTTAAGATATCCTGTGCACCTCATCCCAGAGCCATTGGTGGTTAAGGTGGGAGGAGGCGAGGATCAGCTCTCAAGGGCCTTTTGGGGAATGGATCGGTTCAGGATCCGTTCCCTGGTCAAGCTCCTCGTATTTGAGGACCTGGAAGCGGCCCGCAGGGAGGCCGTGATGGGGGAGCTTAAAAGGAAATGCGCAATTTACGCAAATGGCTGCTACAAGCGGGGAAAAACAAGTGAAGGGGAGCTTTATGAATCA
>JAMOVZ010000083.1 GCA_027061865.1 Desulfobacterales bacterium | reverse complement strand
CACTGCCCAAGGCCTTGGCCAGCGCCCTGGAGGGTGGCAAACTGGAGGTTGCGCTAGAATTATACAATAAAATCAGCAAGTTACAGTCAAACCAAATCAATTGGTTTCCTCAATTAGGATCTTGTGATCAACCAGTGACAAGAGTTTAACAGTCCCTTTCAACCTCTTTTTCTCACCGAACAAATCTACCATGCTTAGGCTGCCATCCTCCTCTACCTTGAGTATGTCTACGCCCTTCATGACCAACTCCTCCCTCCGGCCATCTACCACAAATACGGATGCCTCACACATCTGACAGCCCTCCTCGCTCTGATTCTATGACCCCAACGGCTTCCTCAACCAAGTGGGGCAAGGGTTCGGGCTTCATCCCCACCACTATCACCTCTTCCTGGGTAAGAGGTATCAAGATCTTTTTAGCAGGGGAAGAAGAAACCGCGCTTGCCATGGCCGGGCTCAGCTCTCCCATCATCGAGTCGGCCAGCACTATGGAAAGGGGGCCCACAATCCAATCAACGTCAGCAGAGGTCCGCACTATTGCGTTCTCCCCTGTAGCCCCCCGGTTGGCGCCTGCCTTCATCATCCTGGAAGTTGCTATGGAATTGGTACCAAGGGCAAGGACCTCTATTGTGTGGCCCAGCCTCTCTCTAATGGCCTTTATGATGGTAGCGCCTATGCCGCCCCCCTGTCCATCCATGACAGCTATCTTCATGTGCCGCCCTCTTCGTTTTTAAATTGCCAGCCTCAGGGAGCCAAAAGCTCCACAAGCCGGTCCAGTTCCTCGTCTGAATAGAAGTGTATCACTATGGCCCCGGATTTTCCCCGCTTCCTTATCTCAACCCGTGTGCCCAGCTGTACCCTTAACTGTTCGGCCAAGCTAGTCAAGAACGGATCTTCCGCCTGGCTGGCCTTTTTCTTGCCCTTTCCTTTGAGCGACTTTACAAGTTCTTCTAATTGCCTCACAGAGAGGCCCCGCTTGATAACTGTGTCGCGAAGGGCCATCTGCTCCTTGTGAGACCTTAGCCCTGCAAGCACCCTTGCATGCCCCAAGGAGAGGGTGCCTTCCACCAGATCCTTTTGTATGGCCTTTGGGAGATTCAGAATTCGAAGGAGATTCGTTATGGTGCTCCTGTCCTTGCCGATACGTGCCGCGAGGGCCTCTTGGGTGATACCGCTCTCTTCTAACAGCCGCTTATAAGCAGTGGCCTCCTCCACGGGATTCAGGTCCTTTCGGTGTAGGTTCTCCACCAAGGCAAGCTCCAGGGCCCTGGGGCCCGTCGCCTCCCTCACCACCACCGGCACTCGCTCAAGGCCTGCCATCTGGGCTGCCCGCCACCTGCGTTCTCCCGCAATCAATTGAAATCTCTCCCCCTTTTTGGTGACAAGTAGCGGCGTCAAGATCCCCTGCGCCTTAACTGACTCTGCCATCTCCTTGAGCTCAGCCTCAGAGAAGCTCTCTCTGGGCTGGTAAGGATTTGGGTCAATCAATCCGATAGGGCAGTGGAAAAATCCCCCTTCCCCCTCCATAATATGGGCCTCCGGAATCAGGGCCGATAGTCCTTTACCCAAGGCCTTTCGTCTCTTCATGCTCTACTTTCCCTCTCCATGATCTCCCGGGCCAAGGCCAGATAGCTCTGTGCTCCTTTTGAGCGAATGTCATAAAGCAGCACCGGCTGCCCATGGCTCGGCGCCTCACTTAACCTCACATTTCTGGGTATCACCGTCTCAAAAACCAGCCCCTTAAAATGGCTGCGAACCTCCTCTGCCACCTGGCGCGATAGATTGTTCCTAACATCAAACATAGTGAGAAGGATTCCTTCAAGCCGCAACTCAGGGTTAAGCCCCCCCCTTACCGCCCGAATCGTCTTTAGTAACTCTGAAAGGCCCTCAAGGGCATAGTACTCGCACTGGAGCGGCAATATAACCGTATGGGCTGCAACAAGCGCATTTATGGTAAGGAATCCCAAAGAAGGGGGGCAGTCAAGGAATATATAATCGTATCTGGCCGTTACAGAGCCAAGGGCCTCCTTTAGCAGAGTTTCCCTGTGGTCTTTTTCCATCATTTCCACCTCTGCCCCTATCATTTCAGGACTGGAAGGGATGATATGGAGCCCGGGAACCCCTGTTTCCTTTACACATTGGGAGATCTGGGCGCCAAAGATCAGCTCGTAGAGCCCCCCAGGTTGCTTTTCAAGGCCGAGGCCCGTGGTGGCATTTCCCTGCGGGTCGCAGTCCACAATCAGGCATCTTCTCTCAGCCACAGCCAGAGAGGCGGCTAAATTTATGGCAGTTGTGGTCTTTCCCACTCCCCCCTTTTGATTTGCCAAGGCTATTAGTCTCGCCATCTCGCTTTCCAATCCCATTAGTAATTGCTGATACCATAATTTAAATCGGTTTAAAAGGGTTTGACAACAATCCCTGGTGCATAAAGTGCTTTTTTCCTCACAGGTGCTCCTTATGAAAACATATCGGAGGTGAAGTAGCAGGCGGGCAATGTTTCACGTGAAACATTGCCCGCCTGCTACAGAAAGCTTAAAGGGGAAAATCCCTTGACATATCATTGGGACCCAACATAACAATTGTCTGCGCTCTTATCATCCCCGCGGAGGCTTGTCCTATGAAGAGCAAGGCTATTACTTTAGACCACGGAAGCGGGGGCCTGGCTTCTCACGCCCTGATTGAGGAGCTCTTTTTGCCCCTCCTTGCAAACCCTTTCTTGGAAAGGCTGGACGACAGTGCAGTTCTGCCCTTAAAAGGCCATAGCTTGGCCTTTACCACTGACTCCTATGTGGTGGATCCCATCTTTTTTCCAGGAGGAGACATAGGATCCCTTAGCGTATTTGGAACCGTCAACGACCTTGCCATGCAAGGGGCCTCTCCCCGGTACTTGACATTGGCCCTAGTTATGGAGGAGGGCCTCTCCCTTGAAGAGCTAGAAAAAATCATCGCCTCAATAGCACGGGCCGCAGAGCGTGCCGGGGTTGCTGTGGTCTCAGGCGATACAAAGGTGGTACCAAAAGGCAAGGCTGACAAAATCTTTATCAATACTTCTGGCATAGGACTAATTGCTGAAGGGATTGAGGTAGGCTCCCACAATGCAAGGCCTGGCGACATAGTAGTGATAAACGGCCCTGTGGGAGACCACGGAATGGCGATTTTGGCCCAGCGTGAAGGCCTCAACCTTTCCCTTTCCTTGGAAAGCGACTGTGCCCCCCTCAATCACATGGTAGCAGCCATATTAGAGCGCTACCCCTCAATCCATGTGCTGCGGGACCCCACAAGAGGCGGGGTGGCAACCGCTTTAAACGAAATTGCCAGTGCCTCCAATGTGGGCATTGTGCTTGAGGAAGAGGGGCTTCCCATCAACTCCTCGGTAAAGTGGGCCTCCGAGATTTTGGGCCTCGACCCCCTCTACATAGCCAACGAAGGCAAGTGCCTGGTCTTCGCCCCTCCCGAGCTTGCCCAAGGGGTGGTGGAGGTTATGAAGCAGTTCCCTGAGGGAAAACAGGCCAGGCCTATAGGCTATGTGACCCGGGAAAATCCAGGCCGGACACTGTTAAAGACCCTGGTGGGGGGAACCCGTATTCTTTCAATGCTTACGGGCGAGCAATTACCCAGGATATGCTGAGACCTGCTCTTCAAGGGAAAGCTCTATGAGTTTTTCGGCCAGGTCGGCCAGGCTCATTCCTGCCTTTTTGGCTGCCAGGGGAAAGAGGCTGGTCTCTGTCATGCCTGGGATGGTGTTGGTCTCAAGCACAAAGGCCTTTCCTTGATGGATGATCATATCGGTGCGGCTCCACACCTTACAGCCCAGCGCTTTATGGGCCCTGATGGCACAATCCCTTGCCGTTTCAGCAATCTCTTTGTCAACCGGGGCAGGGCATATCTCCTCCGTTGCACCGGCCTTGTATTTCGCCTCGTAATTGAAAAATTCATATCCGCTGGTGGGCCGTATCTCTATGAGGGGAAGGGTGTTAAGCTCTCTGGTTCCGAGCACGCAACAGGTAAGCTCCACACCTTTTATATATTGCTCCACCAGGGCCTCTTGGCCAAATTCCATGGCTAGTTTCACTCCCCGCTGGAGTTCTTCAACGCTGGAGCAGATACTGATTCCAATGCTTGACCCTTCCAGAACCGGTTTGACAACAACCTTTGGACCCAGCCTATCCAGCAGCTCCTTCCAATTGCACTCATGGTCCCTTTTTATCAATACAGCATCTGGAACTCCCAGTCCTTCGGCCCTGTAAAGCTCCTTTGAAACCCTTTTATTCATGGAAACGGCGCTTGCCAGCACTCCTGAGCCCACAAACGGGATTTTTAGAATCTCCAGCAGCCCCTGCATGGCGCCATCTTCCCCATATCTTCCATGAAGAAGCACCATAGCCACATCAAACCCGCCTCTTTTTTCAAACAACTCCATGAGCTCATTCCTGGGATCCAGGAAGGTCACACGAAATCGCCCCTTTTTCTCTCTCTTCAAGGCCTCAAACACGGCCCGCCCGCTGTTGAGTGATACCTCCCGCTCTGCCGACCATCCTCCGGCAATTATCACTACCCTGGTCATCTGGCTCCTCCCTGAAGATACGGATTTATAAATTGTTTAATTTTGTTGTGTTTTGAATTATTTAAGATTTGTTAGTTCAAATCATTTAAAGTAAATTATGTTATCTTAAATATTATTTAAAAGCCGATGCTCCAAGGTCCCTCTTCTGCCCTTTAGCTACAGAATTTTTTATGCAAAAAAAATAAATTTAGCTGAAAACCGGAAAAAAAAGGAGAAAACGGGAGATCGCAATTGTGAAGATTTTTTTCGACAACCATGCAACAGGATTCATCTTGTTGATATTATTGCATCTTTTTCCTGAGCCCTTTTCTCCTTTTCTTCAAAAGACTTACGCCCCCATTGCCGATTTGTGGCGCAATAAGCTACCCTTAGCCCCTGTTCAAAATCGAACCTGCCCTAACTTCTATTTGCCCCATGCGGGCTTTGACACCAACGCCATCCTTAGCTAAAGATTACGCCATACTTTTTGATCTTCCTGCCTGTCTGCACACAGGCGCGCTTCAGCCCCGAGATTCGGTCGGGGAAAGCCTTAAACCAAGGAAGCCTGCCGTTGCTTAAATAGAATGGCTTCCTCTGCAAAATTAACCCTCTTACATTGTTCGTCCCAACGGGCCAATAGGCTGAATGGGTATTTATGGCCGCATAGCATGGAAGAGATCTGGAAAGAAATCAAAGAACAACTGCGAAATGAGCTGGCTCAAAGCAGCTTTTCACTCTGGATAAACCCCTTGATCTTTTTGGGCCAACAAAATGGCTCTGTAACCTTGGGGTGCCCCAACCGCTTTTCCATGAACTGGATCTCAGAAAATTATCTTAACCTCATAAAAGAAAAACTTTACGGCCACGGCCTCGGAGACCTGGAAGTGGAACTAAAGGTGGTTGCAACCCGGCCTCAACTGCCCTCCTCCAACAATCCAGTTGGGAGGCAGCTAGCGCTTCCTACCATGGAAAGGCCTCTCTCCAAAGGCCTTTTGACCCTTAACCGCGATTACACCTTTGAAAGCTTCGTAGTGGGCCCATCCAATGAGTTCGCCTATTCTGCCTCCAAGGCCCTTGCCTATGGAAATTGCTCTGACTATAACATGCTCCTAATGCTGGCCAATACGGGGCTGGGAAAGACTCATTTATCGCAGGCCGTGGGCCAGACCATTCTAAAACAAAACCCCAGCTGGCGTGTGTTCTATGTGACTGCCGAGCAATTCACCAATGAAATGATCTCCTCCCTCAAGAACAACTGTATAGAAGAATTCAAGAAAAAATACCGTGCCCTTTGTGATGTCCTGCTTTTGGAGGAAATCCATTTTTTAAGCGGTAAACTGAAGATCCAACAGGAACTGGCCCATACCTTGGATGCCTTGGCCACTGACGGGAAAAAGATAATCTTTACTAGCTCCCTTCCCCCAAAAGACATACCTTCCCTGTCTAAAGACTTCTCCTCCAGGGTTACAGCAGGGCTGGTCACAACCATTGAAGCCCCTGACTATGAAACCAAGGTGAAGATCATAACACGAAAGGCCTCTGAACAAGACCTGCAACTCTCCCCCCGGATTGTAGAGCTAATGGCGGAGAGCTTGGGCGATGATGTACGCCATATAGAGAGCGCGCTGCGATGCCTTAAGGCAAAATCACAACTCCTCAACCAAAAGATTACAGTGGAACTAGCCAAGGATGTGCTCAGCCACCTCGTCTCCTACAGGAACACTCTCAGCCTGAGCGAGATACAGGAGCTGGTGTGCAAATATTATAAGGTAGAGCCCACCATGCTAGCATCAAAGTCCAGAAAGAGGATCCACGTGCTTCCCAGAAACATCTATGTGTATCTTGCCCGACAGCACACGGAAAAAAGTGTGG
The DNA here is from genome assembly GCA_027061865.1 of Desulfobacterales bacterium. Classification (GTDB taxonomy): domain Bacteria; phylum Desulfobacterota; class DSM-4660; order Desulfatiglandales; family Desulfatiglandaceae; genus JALVMN01. Next base: position 4,839 of record JAMOVZ010000083.1, on the reverse strand, counting down.
AGCAGATCGCAAAGTCCATTAACCGCAGCCATTCAACCGTCCTCTATGCCTATGAGACCATTACCCATAAGATGAAGCAGGACCCTGATCTCAAAAGACAGGTGGATTTCCTTTCAGACAAACTTCAGGAAGCCAGTTAGTCTTCCCCCTGCTCATAAAAGGAGTTGAGAAATTCTTCCTCTTTTGGCGAGAGGTTGAACCTCATGGCCGCCTCCTGAATCAAGGCAGCCAATGCCTTGTGATCAATTTCCTTTCCTTGGCCTTCCTGCTCACTCAGCTTGCTGGATATCCATTTGACCGCCTGGCGAATTTTTTCTCCCTTTGGCTTAATGGCGCTCATTTTCTATGTCCTCGCTTCCTCATTATTTTCCCACCCAACCACACTGACATCACCAAAACTGACTCTATGGATCTGTCCACTATTGTCCTCCACAAGGAGAGCACCTTCTGAGTCAATGCCCAAGGCCTTCCCCTTGATAAGCCCTTGCTCGGCACCTTGCCCTTGCTGGATCAGGACCTCTTTCCCCTTCAACAGGGAGTTCGATTCATATCTCTCTAAGATCTCCCCCCTTTTTTGAGTCCCAATGGCCTCCAAATAGTAATCATACCTTTTCAGGATTTCTCCAAGAAGCGGCTCTCTGTTGACAGACCTTCCCACTATTTCAGAGATAGAAGCAAATTCACCACCAGGGGTCCAATTCACATTCAGCCCCACCCCCACCACTGCCCAGCTAACCATACGGCCCTGTGCTGAAAGCTCTGTCAGGATACCGCCAGCCTTTCTACCTTCCATATATATATCATTAGGCCACTTAATCCGGGCCTCCCTGCCTGTGATCCCCAAAACGGCGTCAAATATTGAAACGGCCATTGAAACGGTAAGGAGGAAGCTGTCCTTAGTGTACAACCGGGGCCTGAGGAGCACTGAGAACAGCAAATTCCTGTATGGGGCCGAAAGCCACTTTCTCCCCATCCTGCCTCGGCCTGCCCGCTGCTCTTCGCTTATCACCAGGCTTCCGTGGACTGCGCCGGCCTCCGCCAGTCTTTTTGCCACCTGGTTTGTGGACCCTGTTATCTCCTGATAGACTATATTGTTGCAAAATATGGTCCCGGATAAAAGGCGCTCCAGGAGTGTTAGATCCAGGCGGGACAAAGTTTGCTCCATGCTGGGGCTGTCCTTCAAGACTTTTGGGCCCCGGGGACATCCAGCTCCCACTTGAGCGCCCTTGTCATCAAGTCCTTTACTGCCTCCTTTGGGCTCTTGCCTTCGTAGAGGATTTGATAGACCTGCTCCGCAATGGGCATGTCCACCTCCATCCTCTTGGCCAGATGATAAGCGCTTTTGGTGGTCTTCACCCCCTCTGCCACCATCTTCATGCGTGAGGTAATCTCTTGGATGGTCATTCCCTTGCCCACTTGGAGCCCAACGGTGCGGTTCCTGCTAAGGTCACCTGTACACGTGAGCACCAAGTCCCCAACCCCTGCAAGACCTGAAAAAGTCATTGGATCTGCCCCCATTGCCACCCCAAGCCTACGGATCTCAGCAAGCCCCCTGGTAATCAGGGCAGCTCTGGCGTTGTGGCCAAACCCCAGCCCATCTGAGGCGCCGGCTGCTATGGCTATAACGTTTTTGAGGGCTCCTGCAAGCTGTACCCCCACGACATCATCACTTACGTAAGCCCGAAAGTACTCTGTGGAAAAGAGGATCTGGAGCCTCTTGCCAAGGTCCGAGTCCTTGGATGCAATGGTAACCGCGGTAGGAAGCTCCTGGCAGACCTCCTTTGCAAAACTGGGGCCCGCAAGACAACTAAAGCTATTGGTAAAAAGTCCAGGGACCACACTTTCAGTCACCTGAGACATGATCATAAGGCTGTCGTTCTCTATTCCCTTTGTGGCGGTTACAAGGGACTGCCCCCCCCTTAGATACGGCTTCATTCGGGTGAGCACATCCCGATAATACTGGCTTGGTACCACCATAAGAACTACTTCTTTGCCCTCAAGGGCCTCTTCCAGGTTTTGGGTGGCTTTCAAGGGTCCTGGCAACCTCACCCCGGGAAGGAAGACCTTGTTTTCCTTTTCTTTTTGGATGGAGCCTACTACCTCCTCCTCCCTGGCCCAAAGCGAGACCTCGAGGCCTTTGAGGGCTAGGAGCCGTGCAAGGGTGGTGCCCCAACTACCGCCCCCAATAACTGCTACGCTCTGAAACTCCCTATTCATATTCAATCCTCAACTACCTTTGCCACTGACACCACCTTTTCCCCTTCCCCAAGGTTGATCAATTTCACCCCTTGGGTGTTTCTTCCAATCACAGAGATCTCTGAGGCCCGGAGCCTGATGATCATGCCCTGCTCTGTAATCAGCATCACCTGGTCGTGATCCCTTACCTGGCAGCAACCCACTACCGGGCCATTTCGCTCTGTCACCTTGATGGTCAGGATCCCTTTTCCACCCCTTGCCTGCCTGCGGTATTCCTCTGTCTTGGTCCTCTTTCCGTAACCTTTCTCAGTAACGGTCAAGATGGTAGCCCCTTCGTCCAGCACCTCCATGCCAACCAGATAGTCGCCCTGCTCCATCCTTATACCAATGTAGCCGGTGGCCACTCTGCCCATGGGGCGCAGCTCTGACTCGTGGAACCGGATAGATTTACCCTGCCTGGTGCTCAAAAAGATGTCTTGATCGCCATTGGTAACCCTTACAGCCATTAGTTCATCGCCAGGATTGATCTTGACTCCAATGATCCCCCCGCTTCTGGGATTACTGTAAGCCCTGAGCTCGGTTTTTTTCACCATGCCATCCTTAGTTGCCATCACAAGGTATTTGCCGTCCTCAAAATCTCTTACCGACAGAGTTGTGGCAACCCGTTCGCCCCTCTTCAGCTCAAGGAGATTCACTATGGCTTTTCCTCGCGACATCCTCCCCGCCTCTGGAATCTCATGGACCTTCCGCCAGTAAACCCGTCCCGTGTTGGTGAAAAAGAGCAGATAGTCATGGGACGAGGCTACAAAGAGGTCCTTTACAAAGTCCTCCTCCTTTGTCTTCACACCAACAAGCCCCCTGCCACCTCTTCGCTGGGCCCTGTAAAGGGTTATGGGGTTTCGCTTGATATAGCCGCGATGACTGATGGTAACCACCATGTCCTCGTCAGCGATAAGGTCTTCCAGATCAATATCTGATGCCTGATCCAATATCTCGGTGCGTCTGGCATCACCATAGTCTTCTTGGATCCGGGTTATCTCCTCTTTAATAATCTGGGATACCAGAGCAGGACTCTCAAGTATGGCCTTATACCTGGCTATGGCCTTTATTAAATCCTCGTATTCTGCATTAATTTTGCCGCGCTCAAGCCCGGTCAGGCGCTGAAGCCTCATATCTAAGATGGCCTGTGCCTGGATTTGGGTCAGGTCCAAGTCTGAGACCAGCCTGGCCTTTGCCTCACCGGGGTCAGAAGAGGAGCGGATCAGCTCGATCACCTCGTCCAGGAAATCCAGGGCCTTTTTGAGCCCCTCGAGGATGTGCGCCCGCTCTTCGGCCTTGCGCAAATCGTACCGGGTTCGCCTGACTACCACTTCACGGCGGTGCGAGAGAAAATGGCCCAAAATCTCTTTCAGGTTCAGGACCTGGGGTCTGCCGTCTACAATTGCGAGCATGATTATGCCAAGGGAAGTCTCCATTTGGGTGAATTTGTACAGACGGTTCAGGATTACAAGGGCCTTGGCATCCCTTTTCACTTCTATCACCACCCGAAGGCCCTCCCGGTCCGACTCGTCTCTGATCTCAGAGATCCCCTCCACCTTCTTTTCCCTTACCAGCTCTGCTATCTTTTCAAGCAACTTGGCCTTGTTAACCTGGAAAGGTATCTCTGTGATAATGATCCTCTCTCTATCTTTGCCAACCTTCTCAATGAATGCCCTAGCCCTGATCTTGATTATTCCCCTCCCGCTCTTGTATGCCTCTTCAATGCCTTTGCGGCCAACGATGAATCCGGCAGTGGGAAAGTCAGGGCCTGGAATTGCCTCCATCAGGGCCTGGATTTGGGTCTCAGGGTCATCAATCAGGAGCCTTAGGGCCTCACATACCTCGGTGAGGTTATGAGGGGGAATATTTGTGGCCATGCCAACGGCAATCCCAGAGGAGCCATTGATGATAAGGTTAGGTATGGGGGTAGGAAGCACCACCGGCTCAGACAGGGACCCATCGTAGTTCGGAACGAAATCCACGGTCTCTTTTTCTATATCGTTTAAAAATTCTTGCGCCAGCCGTGTCATGCGCACCTCTGTATAGCGCATGGCAGCAGGAGGATCCCCATCGACTGATCCAAAGTTTCCCTGGCCGTCTATCAACGGGTAGCGCATGGAAAAGTCTTGGGCCATCCTCACTATGGTGTCATAGACTGCCGCATCGCCGTGGGGATGGTACTTTCCAATCACGTCGCCCACCACGCGGGCAGACTTTTTATAAGGCCGGTTGTAAAAGTTTTTAAGCTCATACATGCTATAGAGGACACGGCGGTGCACAGGCTTTAGGCCGTCACGCACATCCGGGAGGGCTCTGCCCACAATCACACTCATTGAGTATTCAAGATACGACCTCTTCATCTCATCTTCTATGGCAACATACTGAATGCCAGGTTCTGTCGTCATTCCAAGTCCTCCCGCCTGCATATCCATCAAATATCTAGCTCTGTGACCTCAAGGGCATTTTGCTGAATGAACTCTCGCCTTGGCTCCACCTTGTCTCCCATAAGGATGGCAAATATCTCGTCTGCCTCCACTGCATCCTCAATCTTCACCTTTACAAGACTCCTTCTTTCTGGATCCATGGTGGTAGTCCACAACTGCT
>JAMOVZ010000082.1 GCA_027061865.1 Desulfobacterales bacterium | reverse complement strand
CTTGTTTCTAAACAATGACACAGTTCCTACACAAGGGTGGCTCGAAGAAATGATCAAGGTGGTGGAACGAGATCCAAGAGTGGGAATTGTGGGCAGCAAACTCCTCTTTCCAAACAATACAATCCAGCACGCAGGAGTCTTTATAGCTGACAATCCTTGGCCGATCACTCCATGTCACGCCTTCTACAAGAAGCCAAGCGATGCACCTGAAGTAAATATGGTCAAAGAGTATCAATGTGTAACAGGGGCATGCATGCTCATCCGGAAAAGCCTTTTTGACGAGACCGGCGGCTTCGATGAATCGTATCTCAATGGTTATGAGGATGTAGACCTTTGCTTCAAGGTCAGAGAAAAAGGATTCAAAATAGTTTATACCCCTAAGAGTGTCCTGTATCATTTTGAGAGTCAAACTGCCACTAGGCATGACCACGAAAATCAAAATATCAAGCTGCTTAACCGAAGATGGCGGGGCAAAATTCAAGCTGACATGCATCTGGAGAGTGTGAGCATCATTATCGTAACATACAATTCTGCCAACGATATTTTAACTTGTTTAAACAGTGTTGCAAGCAATACATCAATACCGTTTGAAATCATAATAGTTGACAATAACTCGACGGATTCCACAAGAAAGATAATTGATCAATACATTAATAACTCGGCACACCCTATAATTAAACTGGAAAATAATGAAAACTTGGGATTTTCAAGGGCGTGCAATCAAGGCTTAAAGATCGCAAAAGGGAAATATATCGCCTTTCTAAACCCCGATACCATAGTCACACCAAATTGGATAATTAACTTACTTTCTCATTTTGGAGAAAAAATAGCCGCAGTCGGCCCCATATCCAACTATGCAGCGGGTATGCAAAACTTGCTGAGATATTTACCAGAACTTGGCCGAAAAATAGATTCCTTACCTTTGCCCGAAATTTCTAAGCTAATCCATGTTCAATTCAAGGGACAGTCAATTGAGACGAAACTCCTAATAGGCTTCTGTCTGATATCGAGAGCTGATATATTAAAGGAGATTGGAGGACTTAACGAAAGGCTGTTTTTGGGAAACGATGACCTTGATCTGTCATGGCGGCTTAGGGAAAAAGGCTGTAAGTTACTCATAGCTAAGGACGTTTTTATCTACCATAAAGGGCAAGCATCCTTTGAGACCAAACCCTCTGACGAAACTCAAAGATTGGTCCAGGAGAGCACTGATTCGCTCGCCGACGAGTTAATCGATTATTATGGCTTCGGAAACGTTCCGTTACCGGAAGATCTTTGGGGGATCACCTGGTTCAGGCCCTCGCCAAAATATCTAGGAATGTTTAAACCGATTGAGAGGAAAGTCTCCATTGTTATTCTGAATTACAAACTGCCTGAAGACACCATTGAGTGTTTAGAATCTATATACGAGAACATCCACAAAAAGTTTCAGGTCATATTAGTTGACAATGGATCTGGAGATGATTCCGCAGAAAAGATTTCCAGGTGGGCTCAACTGAACCAAAAATCAATTACCAGAGTTCAGGATGGCTCCAACTGCTTTCCTGAACCACAATTTTATGGTGAGCTAATACTTGCCGAAAGCAGTCAAAATTTGGGCTTTAGCGGTGGAAACAACCTCGCATTAAAATACGCACTCAATGGCGGTACAGATTATGTCTGGTTTTTGAATAATGACACAGTTATTAAAAAAGATGCTTTATTTGAGCTTCTCCGTCTTGCTGAACACGATCTCAAGATTGGCATTGTCTGCTCAAAGCTTCACGTCTATGGTCAAGCAGGGAAGGTCCAATACAACGGTGAAAAGGTCGTTTATGAGGGTTTTGTCGATAGCAGAAAAGATGACCATCCTAGACCTACAGCCCAACCCTCTGGGTGCAGCATGCTGGTCAAAAGGGACGTATTTGAGACTGTTGGATACTTAGACGATGATTACTTCCTTTATTTTGAAGACAATGACTTTGCCACAAGAGCAACTAAGAAAGGCTGGAGTATTTATTACACCCCATATTCCAAGGTTTACCATAAAGGGGGTGCCTCGACAGGAGGATGGCTTGCCAAGCCCTTTTCTCTATATTACTTCATCAGAAACCACTTAATATTCTGTGTTAAGCACAACAGATTTACCATTCTTAAAGCCTATAAGTACATAGGAGCCCTTGGCAAGTCCATTTTGTCCAGGCCTGAGATGTTGAGGGCTTTAGTGTTGGGTATTGAGGATTTTCTCTCGAGGAAATGGGGCAAAGCAGAAATAAATTTCGATGCGCTCAATAAAACGGCCTGTGATAACAGGAAAGTTGCGTTTCATTTCACTCGAGATAGACGCCTCATTACGAAATTTGAAAAAAAGAAAAAGAAATTGCTTTACGCCCCTGGTTCCAAGACCCTTAACGATTTTATCAAGACAGCCCTAACTATTTCCAAGATCGAGTTTCCCAGCGGCCGGAGCGAGTTGGAGATATGCCTTGACAGGGCGGAATCCCTTTTTCAGAGAGGCCAAGTTGAGGAAGCCACAAGAATCCTAAAAAAGCTCTTGGAAATCGAGCCCCTCCTAGTTCAAGCCCACAACAATCTTGCTTTTATTCATTGGGAGAGAAAGGAGATAGAGTCTGCGCTCTATCACATCACAAAAGCCTTGGAATTGTCACGAGATGATAAAGATGTAGTGTGGAATGCGGCCCATATCATGATAGGTGTCGGTCTGAATAATGAGGCGGCCCAGGTCTTGAAGCGGTTCATTGACAATCATCCTGAAGATAATGAGCTTAAAGAACTTTATGAAAACATTCAGATATCTCTTGTATCGAATTCTCCCCCGCCAATTGATCAGGTTGCGTCCTGAAAGGGCACTCCAATGGGCAAGAAAAGAAAGGGTAAAAAAGGGACTAAAGGAAAGCATAAGAGGTTGGCTTATCAAGGGAAGCCAACCCGGCACACCATCAGCGTATGCATGATCGTGAAGAACGAGGCTGAAAGGATTGAAAGGGCCATTCAAAGTGTCCTTCCCTTTGCTGATGAGGTGGTAGTAGTTGATACGGGATCTACTGACGACACCGTAAACATTGCCAAAAAATTGGGTGCTAAAGTGGGGTTTTTCCAATGGTGTGATGATTTTGCTGCTGCCAGGAACGCCTCCATTGATCTTGCCACGGGCGATTGGATAATGTGGCTGGATGCTGATGACTACATTCCTCACTCTGAAGGCCAAAAGATCGCAAAGCTCAAAGGAATCCAGCCCGATCGGGGCTTCATGTTTCTTCTGAAAAATGAGAAGGGCAGCCAGGAACTGCTATGGCAATTACGGATGTTTCCGCGGCATCCCCAAATTCGTTTCCGATTTCCGGTTCATGAGCAAGCAGCCCCTTCTCTCAATGCCCTTAGGATCCCCATTGAAAAGGCCAATATAACTATTATCCACACAGGTTATGATGCCCCTGAGACCGTTCGGGAAAAAAAGGAAAGATACCTCGGCATGTTCCTCAGACATCTGGAAAAAAACCCCCACGACATGTGGGCTAAGTTCCATATAGGTGTTATGAACTTAAGCACAGGGGCAAACGAGACTGCGGCAAAATACCTGGAGGCCGTGGCATCAGACAATGATTTCTTAGTCAATCATCCCGGCACATACCAAATGGCCCTTATTCACTTGGGAAGGGCCTACCTCAAGATGAAATCCTTTGATAAAGCAAGGGAAGCGCTTGAGAAGGCACTATCTTTTAAGAGAGAGGTTCCAGGGCTTTTAGTAGTCTCCTTGGCTGAATGTTACAATCAACTGGGCCTTTTCAAGTTAGCCCTTCAGTTATTTGAGCGTTATCAGGACACTTTGCTTCATCCATCCCTGATTCCGTGTGATATGGGAGCAATTGAGTGTGGTGCCATCGTTCAAAAGGTAAAGGCCTTGGAAGGAATAGGAGATCTTGCCGGCGCCCTTTCCCTATGCAGGAAACCTTACAATTTTTCCGGTAGATTTGACGACCTAAGGATTCTTTCCACTAAAATCCTTGAGCGGATTCAAAAGCGAAAAGATGCCCATAAGATCCTCGGCGAAGTTTGCAGGAACAAAAACGCCAGTGCCGAAGATCTCCTGCACTATGGTAACAGCTTGGTCCGTCAGGGCAACTACGAGTATGCAGAGAAGGCCTTTAGGAAGGCTATTGTAAAGGCACCATATCATGGGCCCTCATTGCGGGCATTGGCGGCACTTTTAAAGGCTACAGGAAGGGTGGAGGAAGCGATAGAGACTCTTGAAAAAGGCCTGAAGTGCGCTGATAAAATGGACTATGATCTCATAGATGACTTGGCAGATCTCTATTTTGACGCGAAAGAGTGGAAAAAGATCTTGGTACTCCCCCCTGCAGCAACACTTTGGGCTGTTAGGTTCGCGGCCTTCATTCACTCAAAAAGAGTCCTTGAGGCCAATGACAGGGAGCTAATGGAAATCCTGAATCCCGTGGTCAGCGCCTTGGATGTATCCGAAGACGCAACGATACAAAATATCTGGAATGCGGCAAGTGTTTCGGCTGCCTTGGGTAAAAAGAAAAGATTCTATCTTGCCACGGCCTGCTTCACCCTGGATCCGCAACTAAAGGGCGCAGCTGACATAGCTCTAGAAGGATTCCTTGCGCGAGGACATTTAGAAGATGCTTTGAATGTCGCTGAAACGTTCGCCAGGTTCAATCCAGGAGACCCTGAGGGATTTGTCTGGCTTGCCCGCTGTTATGAACGCCAAGGGGCGCACCATTCAGCAAGCCTAGCCCTCCAAAAGGCTTCAACTCTTACCCAATCACTTTCAATATCATCCCAAACTTCTCTCGCTGAGTAGGGTGTGAGATGAAACCACAAGAGATTACTCTGTGTATGATAGCGAAAAATGAGGAGCACAACATTGCCAGTGCCCTTCGGAGTGTCCTTGACCTCGTTGACGAGATCATAGTGGTGGATACAGGCTCCACTGACCGCACAAAACAAATTGCTGCCTCTCTTGGAGCAAATGTATTTGACTTTGAGTGGTGCAACGATTTTTCAGCGGCACGAAACTTCAGCCTTAGCAAGGCGACCTGCCCTTGGATTCTTGTGCTGGATGCCGACGAGACGATTTCTTCAAAAGACCACTCCCGGATAAAGGAACTTCTAAAAGAAGACCGCTTTTTCGGCTTTGAACTGATTCAACGAAATTATGTTACCGACGGCTCCATTAACGGCACAGTCCCTTGTGGAGATGAATACGATGAAGAGAGAGGCTATACCGCCTTTTTGCCCGTTCCGATTGTCAGGTTGTTTAGAAATGACCCCAGGATCAAATTCCAAGGCTATGTCCACGAGGTGGTGTCGGACTCCCTTAAAGACCACGACTTGCCTGTTAAACAAACCGACATCCCTATCCACCACCACGGATACGCAGCCACAGGCAATACCGGCTCCAAGCTGAAATTTTATTATGAACTTGGAAAAGAAAAGCTAAAGAAAAGGAAAGGTGACTTCAAGGCCTATTATGAGTTGGGGGTTAACTGTGCCCTTAGGGGCGACCAGGATCAAGCGCTGGAACTGCTCAAGAAATCAGTCTCATTGAATCCGAGGTTTCATCAGTCCCAGATGATGCTAGGCACTGTCTACATGAACAAGGGACAGCTTGAGCCAGCCATTGGCCATCTCAAAAAGGCTTTAGAGCTGGCCCCCAGGGATTTTGGGGCCCTCAACAACTTAGGGAAAATATACCGAAGGCTCGGCAAGACAAAAAAGGCACTATCCTGCCTCTCTGAAGCGCACCAGATCAACCCTAACAATGCGGCAGTCCTTCATAACCTCGGGCTTGTGTACAAGGACATGTGGGAATATGAGAAGGCAGAAAAGGTTTTTAGTAAAGCGCTCGGTCTCCCCGAACCCAATAAAGACACACTGATTGAACTTGCAGAAATCTATTGCATTACAGGGCGTGAGAAGGAAGCAAGAGATCTGTTGGTGAGGGCCACTAAACAAGGGGTTGCCTCTCCCCGGGCCTCCAACATATTAAATGCCCTGGACAGGCCTCCAAAAACCATCTCGCTTTGCATGATCGTCAAGGACGAAGAAGAAAATTTGCGCCGCCTCTTACCCCCCGTTAAGAACTTATTTGAGGAGATCATAATAGTGGATACTGGCTCTTCTGATCAAAGCGGGCAAGTTGCCACAGCTCTGGGGGCAAAGGTGTTTCATTTTGAGTGGTGTGACGATTTTTCTGCTGCCAGGAATTATTCCTTATCAAAGACAAAGTGTGACTATATCTTTTGGATGGATGCGGATGACCGAATGGACCCAATCAACATAAACCGCTTTCGCGCTTTGAAATGGAAATTAAGGAGCGAGGATAAACCACTGGCCTTGTTCTTTACCGTGGTATCTAATGTGGGGTCAGTAGGACAGGAAAGCGTATTTCAACAGTTAAGGCTGTTTGCAAACATTGAAGGGGTGAAGTTCGAGGGAAGGCTTCATGAACAGGTATTTCCTTCTCTCAACCGCCTCGGCGTCGCGTTCAGAGCTGTTGAAATCTCTATATTTCATACCGGCTATGATGATCCTGGAAAAAGGGTTGATAAGGTAAAGAGGAACCTCAAGATTCTCGAAAAAGAACAAGACAATCCCTTTTCATGTATCCACCGGGCTGGACTGCTCAAGTCACTGGGCCGGAGGGCCGAGGCCCGTTCGGCACTTGAGCAGGCCCTGGAATACAAGCAAATCATAAAACCTTACACTGGGTGGTTTGAAAAGGCAGTATCAAGCCTCGCGGAGATTCATATTGAAGACGGAGAATATCTCCTAGCAAGAGACATACTCCTTGCAGGGTTGAATGAAAGCCCGGATTCCTTCAGGCTCTTGGTGATGGCAGGAGACGTGATGCTGAAACTCAATAACCCCCGCGAGGCCCTTTCTTTTCTCAAAAGGGCTGTCTCTGTGCCTCTGTCGCCTGGACCGGTCCCCATGCGTATCTCTCTTGAAAAAAGCAAGGCTTACCTCTTGCTTGGCCATTGTTACAGGGAGTTGGGGCAGTTTTCAGATGCGCTGAACGCTTACAAACACAGTTTGTTCCATATGAACAATAATCTTGAAGCAATCGATGCAATCAGAAAACTTTCCCTTCTTTTTGAAGAATGTGGAGAATTTCTAGGCGGGCTTGAGGCCATGGAGAGCATCCCAGCCCCTCTAGAGATTCACGATCAAGTGACAGCCATGTGTTATGCCTTGCTCTCTGCCCAGCAGGAAAAATTTGCTCACTATGCTGAAAGTATCCTCACCCGCCTTGGCCTTCCGACTGATCTGGAAATCAACTCTTTGCGTGACCTTGCCTCCCTCCTTTCCACCATTGCCGGGCATCTTCCGCCCTCTCCACTCACATCAGCCACTATCAAAAGGCTTCACAACACGCTTGCCTCCCTAATGAGCACCGGTCGTAACACCAACAAAGTCGCCTGCCTATCTAATTAGAAAATCACAACAGGACTCCTGTTCCCATAAGGGCTTTTAGAATTATCTAAAGTTCCTACCTGTTGTTTCCGATACCAAATTTGAACCAAGGTTTCTAAAGAAAGGAGGTGAGGAGGGGATATTTCCAGTGCCTTTCCGGCAGGGACGTTGGAAAGGGTTTTCACTTAAAAGAGGCTTCGCTTGAAACGAGGCCTGCAACACAAGAACGAAGATCAAGGAGGATAAGCTATGGGACTTAGAATCAACACCAACATCGCAGCATTAATTTCTCACAGGCATCTGACAAGAACTGACCAGAATCTCCAGAAGAGTTTGGAGAGGCTTTCATCTGGTTATAGAATTAATCATGCAAATGATGACGCAGCCGGACTGGCCATTGCGAACAGGTTCAGGACATCCATCAGGGCCCTTTATGTGGCCCAAAGGAACATTACTGAGGCCACATCAGTAGTCCAGGTGGCAGAAGGTGCTGCCGGAGAAATCCAAGGCATTTTGGAGAGGTTGAAAGAGCTGGCCACCCAGGCAGCCTCTGACAACGTATCCGACACCGACCGGACCAAGCTGGACGACGAGGCCCAGGCCCTCATCCTGGAAATCGACCGTATCGCCAATAGCACCAGGTACCAGGGAGCCAACCTGATCAACGGCCACTACGGCGACTATGTAAGCACTCATTCTATAGACAGCGGTGACGGCCTCACGACATCAGGGATCATCCTGGATGGCGCTTCAGCAGGCACTTATACCATCACTGACGACAGTGGGGACGTGACCATCACTAATGGGGACATAACCCAGACGATTGAAGATCTGGAGACTGGAGCTCAAATCGTAAACTTCGACGCCCTTGGCATAAAGCTCAAACTCACCTCTGATTATGCCCCCGGAGACCTGAACAGCGACACTTTTACGGTTTCTTCGGGCTCTGGCGGTGACTTCCAGATTGGAGACAAAAACACTTCCAACGATAGGATCGCCAGTGTGGATTTCGGCGATCTTAACACCGATGCCATAGGCGCAACTGCGAACGGGAGCGGAACGGTCTTTGTGAGCGACATAGACCTCACCAGCAAGAGCAACGCCCAGCTTGCCTTAGACATTATCGATTCAGCAGTGGATGACCTCACTGAAGTGATGGGCGACATGGGCGCTTACATGAGCAGGCTGAGCTATGCTTCTGCCAACATCTCGGTAACCATTGAGAACTATTCCGCTTCTGAGTCGGTGATCAGGGATGTGGACATGGCCTTCGAAATGACCGTGTTTACCAAGAACCAGATTCTGCTGCAGGCTGGTACGGCCATGCTTGCCCAGGCCAATATGGCGCCACAACAGGTGTTGGCGCTCTTTGGTTAACCCCTCAACCCCCAACAAACCCCCTAACCCCCGTCTCCCTTACCCCGGGAGGCGGGGTTTTTTGTCCTGAAGGAAGTCAGAAGACAGGAGGAAGTAGACAGGAGGCAGGAAAAAGGGAATAGAAGCTTGCCCGCCTCAAGCGGGTCAGGAGTTAGAAGTAATAAGTGAAGAGTTCAGAATAAGAATACGTATTCTTATCAATCTTATCAATGAAAATTGCTTTTTTCTCCCTTTTTCATTACTTACTAAACTTCCCCCAAGGTGAAACAGGTGCCAGTTACTTCCTGGAAAGAATGACTTGTTCTATGGGGTTTCTTGTGCCTCGCTTCTTTTTCTCGGCGGGCTTTCCAACCGCTACAACTGCCATTAACTCGCACGACTCTGGAACTCCAAGAAGCTTCTCCACCTTTTCTCTATTTTTGAGGATCTCTCCCAGCCACACCGCCCCAAGCCCCATGGCATGAATGGCAAGGAGCATGTTTTGGAGGCACGCACCTATGGCCTGGATGTCCTTTACCCTGTCATAGCTTGCCTCGTTTTCCAGGAACACAGCGATGCATACGGGGGCATTTTCAATAATTCTAGAATATTTGGTCTGCTGGGCAAGCTCTTGTTTAAGCTGGGGGTCGCGCACCACCACAAAGCGCCAGGGCTGGTTATTTCGCCCCGAAGGGGCCCATGCGGCCATCTCCAAAATCTTGTCAATGGTCTCGTCATCAATAGGATCAGGGGTAAACCTCCTGATGCTCCTCCTGGTCCGGATTGCTTCCAAAGTCTCCATTGCCTCTAACCTCGCAGTATGGGTTTTTCAGGCGCAGGGGACTTTATCCTCTTCTGCCTGAATTTGGCCTTTATCCACTCCCTCGCCTCGTCTTCCATTATCATCCTGCCCGTAAAATCAATTTCGGCAAAGTCGGGCCCCTTGACCCAACTTCCGTCACGCCATACCTCACATACCAGTTTGCCCTCTCGGGTCTGCCTTATTCTGCAAAGCTCGGCCTTAAACAATGCGTACCAGAGGGTCGGCATGGTATTCACTCCCTTGACGCCTTACAGCGGAGGGGCCCACCTGTTTGCGGCCCCATCATAAGACCAGCAGCCCTCCAGGGCCTTTCTGCAAGTAAATTGAGGATTCTCCGCCCACATGAGCATTTGCTGGTGCGCCTCATTGAGGGCCTTAAACTTTTCTTCGTCTCCACCCTTGTCAGGGTGGTAGATCTTGGCCATCCTCCTGTAAGCTAATTTGATCTTATGCTGGGTGTCTCCAGCCCGGCCCAAGCCATTTGGAAAGAGGTCTTTGTGGGTAAGTTTGAGGATCTTCATGTGCTCCCTTTGCTCCCTGGAAAATCGGGGCTTGGTGAGCCTGTTAGGCATGATCTGGGAAGGGTCTACCTGGTCTGTGTGGTTTTTCCTCAAAAGGACAAGGGTGGCATAGCTTCTCGAACTTCTATTGCTTAACAATGCGTACCACTCCTCCCCCGAGGAAAGTATCAAATCTTTCAGGTCCTCAGCAGGTTTTCTGCCAGGAGTCCTCCTGCAAATGAACCTTGAGATATCCTTGGACCAGGCGGGAAGGACATCCAGGAGGACATATTCATCTGTGAAGGAAAAGGCAGCATATCGGGCATTAAATGTCTTTAAAAGCCCCTTTGAGAGAGAGAGGACCCAATTGATCTGGCTGCGGCATTCCTTTGAGCAATAGCGCCGCCCTCCTCTCATCTCCTCGGTCCCGCAGGCAAGGCATCTGGCCTTGGCTCTGCCGTTTTTTCCATTCCTCACCTGGGGACTGTATGTGGAATTCCTCTCCATAACTCGTAATGATCTCCAAATCTGCTGCCCTCTTACTGCTCAAGATCCCTCCTGTTCCGGCCCCTCATTTATACCCTTATATGGACGTTCAATCAAGACTATTGTGGCAAAGCAAAGTGTCTGCCTAAACCTCTTCGGGACTAAAAAAAACCACGTGGTCTATCTCCTGCGCTCCTGCCATGAGCATGACCAGCCTGTCGACACCAAGAGCCACCCCTCCTGCCTCTGGCATTTGCCCCAAAGAGGCCAGAAACTTCTCAGGCATTGGCGAGCACGGCTTTCCCGCTGCCTTGCGAGCCCCCTGCTCCTTTAGAAATCTCTTCCTCTGCTCTACGGAATCATTTAGCTCTGAAAATCCATTCGCTAACTCTAGCCCTGCAATATAGAGTTCAAAACGCTCACAGTACTTGGGATCGTCTGCACAGAGCCTTGCCAGGGCGGCCATGCTTGCTGGGTAATCATGAATAAAGCATGGCCTTTTCAACCCAAGACGTGGCTCAATTTGTGCCACCATCAGTTCATCAAACTTTCCCTGCCCAAGGGCATCCTCCAGTGAGGCATTTGAATAGCGCTCAAAGGCCTCTTCCACGGTCATTCTTTCCCATGGGCCAGAGAGCATTACCTGGGATCCGGCATATGGAATCTCACTTCCTGGCCCCACTCTTCCTGCCACAAACTTGACCATGCGCTCGCACTCTTCCATTATAGCTTTATAGTCAACTCCTGCCCTATACCACTCAAGCATGGTGAACTCGGGCAAGTGCCTGACACCCCGCTCCCCTTTTCTAAAACATCGGCAGATTTGGAATATCTTGTGAAACCCTTGGGCCAGCAACATCTTCATGCACAGCTCAGGCGAGGTGTGCAGGAATCTACCCTCTGCCTCGATTGGGTCTATGTGTGCCTCGGGGATTACGGTTGAAAGCAGATAGGGGGTATCAACCTCCAGATAATCATGGGCTATGAAAAATTCCCGTATGGATTGAATGATGGATGCTCTGAGCTTGAGGGCGTCCTTATTCCTTGACGCGGGTGACATATTGACCGGTTCTCGTATCCACGGTAATGCGCTCGCCCTCGTTAATAAAGGGGGGGGCTTGCAGGGTATAGCCTGTCTCAACGGTGACGGGTTTTTTGTCTCCAGTGACCGAGTCGCCCTTTGCCCATGGCTCAGCCTTAATGACGGTTAGGTCCACAAAATTGGGCAGTGTTATGCCAATTGGCTTGTTTTGGAAAAAAAGTATTTGCACCTCCAGGTTGTCTGTGAGGAAATTTTTTGCTTCTCCCACTTGCTCTTCCGTGAGAAACACTTGGTCATAGGTTTGGACATCCATAAAGCAGTATTCGTTGTCCTGGCTGTAGAGGAACTGCATGGTGCGCTCCTCCAAGTCTGCTGGCTGGAAGGTGTCGCCTGAGCGGTAGGTCCTGTCAATGATGATCCCTGTCATCATGTTTTTCAATTTGCACCGGTAAAGGGCTTGACCCTTGCCTGGTTTGGAGAATTCAAAATCAATTATGATATAAGGCTCATTGTCTATCTGAATCTTCAGCCCCTTCCTAAGATCGCTTGCCGTGTACATAACAACTCCTATTTTGAATTACGCTAATCCCCTCATCCCCTTTTTAAATAGGGGCCTCGCCTCCCCTGTGAAAAGGTCCTCAGGAGATTAGCTGAGCACCAATGTGATAGAGCAGCAATGGAAAAACCAAGCCCAGGCAATTTGAATACCGGCGAACCCATTTATACTGAAACGCCTGTTTGCGTCAAGGCAAAACAGGGAAGATTATTTTTTCTTCCACCCATTCTTCCAGCCACCGAGGAGGTGGAGGTGCACGTGAAAGACATACTGCCCTCCGCCCCGTTCCACATTGAACACAAGCTTGTAGCCTGACTTCCCTATCCCCTGCTCTTGCGCAATCTGGCGTGCCCTGTAAATTATCTCAGCCACAAGACCGCGGTCTTCTTCCTCCAGGTCGTTTATGCTCCTGATGTGCTTTCGGGGCACTACCAAGAGATGAATGGGGGCATGGGGGTTGATGTCTTTGAAGGCAACGACAGCGTCATCTTTGTAAACAAAGTCAGCAGGCTTTTCGCCTTTTATTATTTGGCAAAAGATACAATCACCTGCCATAACCACTGACCTCCTATTCTGATGATGCCTCATTAAACAGTCTTGCTGCCTGGCGAAGACGCCTCACTACCCGTTCCTTTCCAAGGCAGATCAGGATGTCGAAAAGCCCAGGGCCTACAGCTTGGCCGGTTACCGCGGTCCTGATGCCATTTATGAGCACCCCTGCCTTAACACCCAACTCCTCTGCCACCCCCCGAATGACCCGTTCCACCCCCTCAAGGTCAAATTCTTCCAACGCCTCGAGTCTTTCTGCAATCATGGGGAACCAATCCTTGAGCTGGGGATGCTTGAGGATGTTCTTCTTCAGGGCCTTTGGTTCCATCCCGAACTCATCAGAAAAATAAGGCCTTCCAAGGGTCACAAAATCTGTTAGCAGATGGTACCGAGCCCTTAACATGTCAACTGTTTGGAGAAACCACTCCCGCTTCTCATTGGCAAATTCTTCCCTCCACAGGCCTCCTTTTTGGAGATGCTCCCTCACATAGGGCTCCAGCTCCTCAAGAGGCATGTTTCTGATGTAGTGTGCATTGATGCTAATGGCCTTTGGGTCTGTAAAGAACTTGGGGTCATCCTTTCTTACATCAAAGATGGAATTGGCCCTGTTGATGCCTTCCAAAGAGAAGGCCTCAATCAGCTCCTCCTTGCTGAAAATCTGTTTGGAATCAGGAGTGGACCAGCCCAAGAGCACTAGAAAGTTTACCAGGGCCCAGGGGAGAAAACCCTTCTCTTTGTAGAAATGGACAGCTACTATTTCCCCGTGTCTCCGCTTGGAAATCTTGGCCCTTTTGGGATCGAGGGTGAGAGGCATATGGGCAAATGTGGGAATAGGTGCTCCCAGGGCCTTGTAGATAAGGATTTGCTTTGGGGTATTGGCAAGGCCGTCTTGGCCTCTGATCACATGGGTTATGCGGTCGCGGATGTCGTCGACCGTGTTTGAAAGCACATAGAGCGGCCTGCCATTTGACCTTACGATGACAAAGTCTTCCAGGTCCCTGAACCTCTTCTC
>JAMOVZ010000081.1 GCA_027061865.1 Desulfobacterales bacterium | reverse complement strand
GGATCGTTTCTCTTGTGGTCATAGAAGGGCTTTTGTTAGCAGGGGCAGGAGGATGCGGAGGGATGATCTTGGGTCTTGCCGGGACCGCTTGGCTTTCCCAATGCAACCAAATAAGAGGAATAATTTATCCTTCTGTCGACTGGATACTACTTTTGGAAACTGGGTTGGCAACTATGGCCCTAGGGCTCCTGGGCAGTGTTTACCCAGCCATCAGGGCATTGTCCCTTGAGCCATCCGAGGCCCTTAGGCATGAGTAGGCCTTTTCGTTCTTGGAACCATCGGCGCAAGATTTCAGCACGCTCGACCAAGGGGCGCCCCAATGGACCCTATAATTGAGGCAGGAAAAGGGAAATTGGTTGACATTGCGCCAACCTTGGTGATATTGACCTCTCTGTCAACAATGCCGCAAAGAGGCCGCTGAGAGCTAGCTCGTTGGAAGCTTAGACCCACCACAAAAGCACTTCTCGTGTTCTATCTCTCATCATCCTTATACTATGGGCAAAGCTCCTGAGCCAGGCGTGTAAGACATGAAAATACCCAAAGGCAAATTATTACTATCCGATGGGGCTGAATTTGATCAAAACAGCAGATGGCAAAAGGCAGGAGGAAAAAGGAAGAGTAACCTGGTGGTTTTGCCAAGGCCGTTATTGGGAAACATCATCTAACCCAACCTATTTTGTCTTGAGCTTTTTCCATGGGTACACCCTGGAAAACAACAAATCTCACCATTACTTGTTTTTGGCCCTCAAGGATCCAGACGCCCAGACTCAGCATAAGCGATGTGTTGTGGACCAGGGACTCATTGATACCTTCAGCCGGCAATTGAACTCAAAAAAACTCAATTTCGACATCCTTGACCGGTTCATGGCAGAAGCGATCCTCAGGGAAATTACAGAGTACGGGCTGCCAAGCCATTTTGAGCTACAAGGTCCTCCCGAGATTTTGAATTCCACGGGATGGCTGATCCGGTGGAATGACTTCAGCCTTAAATGGAAGGGAGAGCGTATTGAATTAGCCTTTGAAGAACCTGGCACTGGCAAGCCTTTTTGCTTCATACTTGAGAGCACATCTCCTCCAATGGATCTTAAGGCCTTGGGGGTTCCCAGGTTGCAAAACACCTCTTACGTTACATTCCCCAGAATGAAGCTGAAGGGTTTTGCTGGAGAAAAAGAGGTCAAAGGCGATGCGTGGTTTGATCATCAAGTCTCTGATCCATCCGAGATAATGCTTGACACCCATGATGAGCAATCCCGGCTGATAGGATGGGAATGGTTTGCCGTAAACCTTGAAGACGGCTCAGATTTCCTGGTTCAGCAGTTCAGGGACATGAGGACGCGAGAAATACTAAACAAATATGCGGTTTTCCGCCCAAGAGGCGGGACTCCCAAGGTGCTCACGGAATTTGAGGCCCAGGCGACACAGTATTGGGTAAGTTCAACAACCCATATCCAGTATCCGATCGCTTGGCGTCTTTCTTTTCCCGAACTTCAAACCCAATGGGAATTTAGGCCGTTTTTCCATGACCAGGAGGTTCCCATGGTCGGGTACATGAGGGCCTTGTGGGAAGGAAGCGGGACCGTGAAAGGAACGGCCCTCAACTCTGCCATATCAGGCAAGGCCCACCTGGAACTCAATGGATATGGATATATATTTGATTTTAAACAGTACACCAAGGTCTTTGTGGATAGAATTGATGAGCTTATCGAAGATTTCTTTCCCAGGTCCCTAGATGGGCGTTCCATAGAGCGGTTTGTCGGGAAACCCCTTTGGCGCCATGACCCTGAAGTGCTCACAGAAACCATGTCACGTCCGGTATGGGATCTCCTGGACCGAGGCGGCAAGCACTGGCGGCCAATGCTGGGCTTTCTGCTCCTTGAGACCTTAGGGGTCTCATCAGAGCCATATGAGTCCTTGCTGGCAAATGTCATAGAGCTAAACCACACAGGTGCCCTGATTATTGATGACATAGAAGACGATTCTCTCATTCGTCGTGGTGAGGAGTGTATCCATTTGCGTTACGGGACTGATGTGGCCATTAACAGCGGCACGGTGCTCTACTTCCTCCCCTATCTGATCCTCACAAAGGATCTGGGACTGACAAATAGCCAACTGGTCGGTCTTTATAGGATCGTGGTGAGTTTCCAAATCAAGGCCCACTTGGGTCAAGGAATGGATATTGCCTGGACTAAGAAGATGTCTCCCCAATGGCTCCAGTGGAAGACAGAAAACGGTTTTTCAGACCAGATCCTCCAAATGTACTCCATGAAGACAGGGGCAGCCACACAAGGCACTGCAGAAGCAGCTTGTGTCATAGCCTCTGCTGACAAGGCCGTACAAAAGGCCTATTCCAGTTTCGGCCGCGCCTTCGGTGTTTCCTTTCAAATAATCGACGACGTGCTAAACTTCACAGGCTCGCCCAATTGGACCAAGATGAGAGGGGAGGATCTTGCAGCAGGAAAGCCAACCTGGATCATTGTGAGGGCCCTGGAATTGCTGAGCCCTGAAGATAGAGAAGAGCTTGTCAAGATCATTTGCAATCCCGAGCTCCGCAGCAGCCCCGAAGGCAGGGAAAGGGGGGTGGAATTAGTGTTGGAATCTGGAGCGTTGGAGAGGGGCCGGCGAAAGGCACGAGACATGTTGGAAAATGAATGGAGAAACTTTTCCACCTACGCCTCTCCATCTGAGGCAAAGACAATGCTTCGAATGTTGGTCACGGGGCTCCTGTCCTTTGACCAGGATTATTAACACAGCCTTCAGCCAATCAAAAACCTCCCCCCTGCCCCGCCAAATAAGGCACAGCATTATCTGATAGTCACTATTGCGCTGGTTAGACGATCTGTTTGAGGGCCAATTTCAGATCCCGCGGGTATTTTCTCGTTTATTCTACTTGTATGCAGGTGTGTTTCTCATTTTATGTTTGATGGGGTGGAAAATTCTTGGCCTTTCCACCCCATCAGTGGCTACTAAAATCAAAACGCTACGGCAAGTTGGGCGGTAATTGAATCCCTCTCGTCATCGTTTTCGAATTCACCATGCAAGTATTCCAGGGCC
>JAMOVZ010000080.1 GCA_027061865.1 Desulfobacterales bacterium | reverse complement strand
CCAAAGGAAGGAAGATGAATGAATAGCCCTAGAATCCTTGCCATAGACATAGGAAGTGGAACCCAGGACATTCTGCTTTGGGATCCTAGTGTTGCCCCGGAAAACTGCCCCAAAATGATCCTTCCTTCCCCCACCACCATAATTGCCCAGAAAGTCAGGGAAGCCACGGCCAAGGGCTATGATATTTTTCTGACTGGAAAGACCATGGGCGGGGGCCCTAGCACCAGGGCGGTCAAAAACCACCTGAGAGCTGGATACAGGGTTTTTTCGCTCCGCCACCCTGCCCTCACCTTCAATGACGACCTGGACAAGGTACAGGCGATGGGCGTCCAAGTGGTTGAAGATAGACCCACTGCAAGCTCCTTGGTGGAAATCAATATGGCAGACCTGGATATAGACGCCATCATGGATGTGTTCAGAAGATTCCAGGTTGCCCAGCCCCATATAATAGCCGTAGCGGTGCAAGACCACGGCTTTTCGCCAAACGAGAGCAACAGGGCCGTGAGATTCAGGCAGTGGCAAAAGTTGCTGGAATCGGAAAGGCGGTTGGAAGAAATGCTTTTCCAAGATCCTCCCTGGCACTTGACACGGATGAAGGCAGTGGTGGAAACTGTGCCCGGCACTTGGGTGATGGACACAGGCATTGCCGCCATTCTTGGCGCCATGAAAGACCCATGGGTTGTTGAGCGACTTGAAGAGGGCGTAGCAGTGGTAAACATAGGAAACGAACATATACTGGCAGCCTTGGTGAAAGGCAATAAAGTATGGGGAATATACGAGCACCACACATCTCTCATGGATCCTTCCCAGCTCTCCGATCACTTGAAGAGGTTCAGGAGGGGAGAATTGACAAATCATGAAATCTGGAAAGAACGTGGCCATGGATGCAAGACCCTTGACCGGGTAAAGGATGCCGGGGCCTTTCCCTATACTGCCATCACCGGCCCCAGAAGGGGGGAGTTCGAGGCCCTTGACGGCCGCAGGGCAGCCCCTTTTGGAGATATGATGCTTACAGGATGCTTTGGATTAGTTGAGGCGGTCACATGGAACCTATCCCAAAAGACATAAATGAAGCCCGGAAAGAGGTAGAGAGGTTGCGGGCTGAGATCCGTTACCATAACTACCGCTATTATGTGCTCAACGATCCCGAGATTTCAGATGCAGAATATGACAAGCTTATGAGAAGGCTCCAGGCCTTGGAAGAAGCTTATCCTTCCCTTGTGACCCCAGACTCGCCAACTCAAAGAGTTGGGGCCCAACCTCAAAAGGAATTTGCCCAGGTGCGTCACCGGATCCCCATGTTGAGCTTGGAAAACGCCCTGGACCAAAATGAGCTCAGGGAATTTGACGAAAGGATTCGGAGGTTCTTGGGTGTCTCTGAGCCAATTGAGTATGTCGTAGAGCCCAAGATTGACGGTCTCGCAGTGGAACTTGTCTATGAGCAGGGCCGCCTGGTTGTGGCATCCACCCGAGGCGATGGTTATGTGGGGGAAGATGTAACCCAAAATATAAAGACCATCCTCTCTGTTCCACTCACTTTGGACTCTTACAAAGGGACAAGGCCCATCCCTGAACTTCTGGAAGTCAGGGGCGAGGTTTACATGGAAAAAGAGGCATTTAAAGAACTGAACAAACAGAGGCTCAAGCAAGGGCTCCCTCCCTTTGCAAACCCCAGAAATGCTGCTGCAGGCTCTGTAAGGCAACTTGATCCAAGGGTCACTGCAACAAGGCCTCTCAATATCTTCTGCTATGGGGTGGGAGAGGTTAGGGGGGCCACATTTAAGACCCATATGGAGATGATGATTTGTTTACAGGAATGGGGCCTTAGGGTGAACAGGCCTCACATGAGGCTGTGCCCGAACATAGATGAAGCGGCCCGCTACTGTAAAGAATTGGAAGAAAAACGCACCCAATTCCCATATGAAATCGATGGGGCTGTTGTAAAGGTAAACCGGCTTGACTATCAGGCTCGCCTTGGAGAAAAGGCCCGCTCGCCTAGGTGGGCTATAGCCTTCAAGTTTAAACCATCACAGGCAACCACCCGGATCCTGAAAATAGAGGTCCAGGTTGGCCGCACAGGGGCTCTCACTCCAGTTGCACACCTCGAGCCCGTAGAGGTGGGCGGTGTTGTGGTGAAAAGGGCCACCTTGCACAATGAAGAGGAAATCAAGCGAAAGGACATCCGCGAAGGCGACGTGGTGGTGGTGCAACGCGCAGGAGATGTAATCCCGGAGGTGGTCAAGGTAATTACATCAAAGCGGACCGGCAAAGAAAAACCCTTTAGGATGCCTGAAAACTGCCCAGTATGCGGGGCCAAGGTAGTAAAGCCAAAAGGAGAGGTGGTTTATAGATGCCCTAATCCCAAGTGCCCGGCCCAAATCAGGGAATCGTTGAAACACTTTGTCTCCCGGGGGGCCATGGACATAGAAGGGCTGGGAGAGAAGATAATAGATCAATTAGTAGAAAAGGGCCTTGTTAAAAGCCCAGCAGACTTTTACTCCCTTACTAAGGAGCAACTGCTTACCCTGGACAAGATCGCTGATAAATCAGCCCAGAACATCTTGGATGCCATTGAAAGGAGTAAACACACTACCCTTTCCAGGTTCATTTATGCCCTGGGCATCAGGCACGTGGGCGAACACGTGGCAGATATCTTGGCCAGGAAGTTCAAGAGCATTGAGGCCTTGGCCCGAGCAGACGAGAAAGAGCTTGAAGCCATTCCCGGAATAGGGCCTGTGATAGCTGAAAGCATTGTGAGTTTTTTCCAAGACCCTCAAAACATGGAACTTGTCAACAGGCTCCTTGAGGCAGGTATTCGACCAGAGCCCCCACCTGGCACAGAAGAACCAACCGGGACCCAACCCTTGGCTGGGAAAACCTTTGTGCTAACCGGCACATTAAAGAGCATGACTAGGTCCCAGGCAAAGGAAAGGATTCTTGCCCTGGGAGGAAAGGTGGCATCGTCCGTGAGCAGGAATACCGACTACGTGGTTGTGGGGGATTCTCCTGGGTCCAAGCTCCAAAAGGCCCAAGAGCTTGGAGTGAAGATCCTGGATGAGAGGGCATTCCTTGAAATGTTGGAGGGCAAAGGAGATGGACAATAAACGCGTGCGGCTAATAATAAGAGGAAGAGTCCAGGGAGTGTGGTTCAGGGATTCCACCCGGCGGCAGGCCGCCCGGCTAGGGGTGACTGGATGGGTGAGGAATCTGCCTGATGGCTCGGTGGAGGTGGTGGCAGAAGGCCCGGCAGATAAGGTTGACAAGCTCGTGCAATGGTGCCATGAAGGGCCGCCTGCTGCCCGGGTGGATCAGGTCATTGAGGACGAAGAGGCGTGGAGGGGCGAATTTGACAGCTTTGAGATCCGCTATTAAAAGAGTGCTCATATTGGTCCTCCTCACTCTGCTCGCCTCGGGATGCGGCTCGGTTCATAAGGAG
>JAMOVZ010000079.1 GCA_027061865.1 Desulfobacterales bacterium | reverse complement strand
ATCTAGAATCAATTGATACTGTCTTTCAACAGGAGAGACGCGGCTTGCCTGTTTCAAAAGATCAGGCAGCTCACCTGGCTGAAGCTCTTTATTGCCCCCATTGTCCTCCATGTCATGTGATGACCAGACCCTGCATGCAGCAAGTGCCACCTCCCTTTTTTCATCTAATCCCAGCAGCTTGTTGATTTCGCTGTCATGAAAGTCGTAAGAGATCTGGAACTTAAGCCCCCAGGCCCTCAAGGCAAGAGCCAGGTTTTCAAGGACATGGCCGGTATCAAGGAGGCAATAGCGGTATGCACGCTCGCGGTACTTCCATGAGCTCCTGAAAAATATGGCACTCACAAAGAAGATGAGGCATGGGGTTGAATGTTCTGAGGGCGCAATGAGGGAATTTGCCCACCAATTTAGCCCCTCTTCCCTCAGGGGGTTGAGTCCATGCCGGGCTATTGAAAAGTGATAGATTCCGTCATCCAGCCCCTGAACCCCTTGGGCTGCCACATAAATTTCACAAGGGTAAAGGGCCCCAGCCGAGGCAGCTGATCTGAAATAGAATTCCTCCGCCCCATGGCGCGCCCTTCCCGTGATGCTATAAGTTAGAAGCAGGATAGATGATAGTGGCTCAATGCCTATTTCCCCCTTTCCTGTGGAGGCAGGGGTGGGTTGTAATAGATCCCGGAGGTTAAGTTTGGGAATTTTGGGCCTTGTGGGCAAACCGATTGGTTCAATACCGGGATAGGTTTTATAGACAGATGGCTGGTTTTGCCAATCCAGGAAGTGTGGAGATATCTTGTGGCGCTCATACGATGTCTTGTCGTGATAATCTTCGGCAGTTATGATAATCATAGACGGCCCTTTCAATCACTTGACAATGGAGAAATAAAATACATCCCTTGGAGTGGGGCTGATATTAGGGCGTATGACGTATCTTCTAAGCACTGCCTCACACTTCATGCCAATGCTCTCCAGTGCCTTCCGGGAGCGTCTATTGTCCACGTCACACACCGCCCAGACAGAGTAAATATCATCCAGAGTAAATGCCGCATCAATCAATGCGCGCCATGCTTCCCTGCCGTAGCCCCTTCCCCAAAACGGCTTTGTAATTAATCCGCCTAATTCCATACGGCAACCCTTGGAGGGTTCGAGGCAACTGCATCCTGCTATAGCGCCGTCGGCCTTGTTGACTATGGTATACATGAAACACCGGCCTCTGCTCCAATCCAGCGCCCAATTCCGGATCATTTCCTTTGTCTGCTCAAGGGAGCCATGGGGCCGCCATTCCAAGTAACGCATCACTTCGAGTTTGCTAAAGCCATGGGAAAACAGGTCGGCTGAATCTTTGGGTTCAATCGGCCTCAAAAAGACCCGCTTGGCTTCTATGTATTCTGGGACCCTCATAGGAAACAAGAGCGATGCTTATTCAAAGCTTGCTCTTATTGATACCTCAAGTCAGGTTCCATTACAACATTTCCCCCCGCAAGATCACTGTTTCTTTTGTTATGTTGTGTAAACGGGGCTATGTATCGTCTTTGTGCTTTGAGACTCCCGCCTCATCGAATGAGGCCATCTCTTTCATGATCTTTGCGCTTGCCTCCAAGAGATTGATGGCAAGTGCAGCTCCGGTGCCTTCGCCTAGCCTCATGTTGAGGTCAAGCAATGGGTTGACCCCCATGTAGGAGAGGGCAGCCCTTTGGGCGGGCTCCACAGAGCGGTGCCCTGCCACCAAGTAGTCTTTAATTGCTGGGTTGATTAGATATGCTATCAAGCCCCCCGCAGTGGAGATCACGCCATCCAAAACTACTGCAGCCTTTTTAGAAGCAGCGGCCAGCACGGCTCCGGCAATACCGGCTATCTCCAGCCCACCCACCTTTTGGATTACATCCATTGGATTTTTGGGTTCTGGCTTGTGGAGATCAAGGGCCCTCTTGATGACCTTCACCTTGTGCTCAAGGGCTTTGTCGTCCACTCCTGTGCCTCTGCCAGTGGCCAGCTCCGGGGCCAATCCGGTGATTGCGCAAATTATGGCAGAGGAGGCAGTGGTATTGCCAATTCCCATGTCTCCAAGGCCAATGGCGTCAATCTTGGTGGAGGCTGCAAGCTCAAGAAACGACTCTCCTCCCCTCTGAATAGCCTGGACTGCCTCGTGGACGGTCAGTGCCGGTTCCAGGACAAAATTCCTGGTGCCGTGGCGCACCTTTTTCTTCATAAGGAGAGGGTGGTCTTCAAATTCACCTTTCACCCCAACGTCCACTACCCTCATATCTATAGCATTGTGCCTGCAGAGCACATTTATGGCAGCCCCGCCCCTCAAGAAGTTCAAGACCATTTGACAGGTTACCTCAGAGGGGTATGCAGACACACCTTCTTCAGTCACACCGTGGTCAGCGGCAAACACGAAGAGGGCCTTTCGACGGATTTCGGGCTCCAGCGTGCCCTGAATGAGGCAGAGCTGGACGGCCAGCTCTTCCAGCCTTCCAAGGGAACCCAACGGCTTTGTCTTGTTGTCTATCTTGCCCTGAGCAGGGGCCCGGAGTTCCTCTTTTCCCGGCTCCATATTTTCAATGAGTTTCCTGAAATCTGGGTCAAAGAGGTGGAGAAAACCGGGCTTGGGCTTTGTCTCTTTTTTGGAGCTGAATGAGAGAGGGGGACGAGGCTCAACCACTTCAACTTGAAGATCCACCACCAACTTCAATGTGCGGCCTTCCAGTACATCTGGAAGCAATTGCGGTACTTCACGCAGTGAAATCCTTCGCTCCAAGAGCCTCTCCAGGGCTCCCTGATGGCCTTTAATGAAATCAAGTGCCTCTTTCATGTCAGCCCTGGTGCATCCATATCCGCCGTGGATTTTTAATTCCTTGTAATGCGCGAGATTTATCAGATTGGTTTCGAGGTTCTTGTTTTTAGTAAGTCCACTGAAAAAAGAAAAATTCCCATCTTTTTCAAGCCTTATGATGCATTGGGCAAATGCACTCGGATCATCACACGCATTTATTGCGGCACTGAATTGGCTCCGTGTTGTTTCCTTCTTGCATGGGATTGAGGTAACTTCCAAGAAAGGTTTGGCTTTTTGGATCTTTTCCTCTTCCCTTTCAATTACCAAAGGGGTGAGCTCCTTTTCTTGGCACAGGAGGGCGCAAAGGAGCCCTGCTGTCCCCCCGCCAAAGATGATGATATCCTGCCATGGCTTTAGCGTGAGTTTTCCAATTGCGTGAATAACACAGGCAAGCGGTTCGGCAAAAGGAGCAAGTTCCAAGGGCACTCCTGAAGGGATGGGAATAAGGCTGTCTTTGGGGGCTGCCACCACTGTTTCAAAGCCCCCGTCGTAATCAAATCCCATGATCTTTAATTCCTCACACAAGTTTTCCTTGCCCTCCTTGCAAAAGCGGCATTTCCCACAGGTTTTCCCAGGCCAGATGACGTAATGGCTGCCCTCCTGGTCTTGGGCCACCA
>JAMOVZ010000078.1 GCA_027061865.1 Desulfobacterales bacterium | reverse complement strand
GAACCTCTCCACCTTCTCATAGGAAGTGCCAAGATCTGCTTGGTAAATCACACCCTTCAGCTCATCTAGGGCCTCCAGCAAGGGTGCCTTTCTGTCTTCATTGAAGAAAAACTCTGCGTCCTCAAGCCTTGCCCGAAGCACCCTCTCGTTGCCACGTATCACCACCTGCTCGTCCTTGGGGATAGTGTTGCTCACAGTGACGAAATTGGGCATTATCTTTCCGTCCCTGTCGTATACAGCAAAGTACTTCTGGTGTTCTTTCATGGCAGTTATGAGCACGGGCTCGGGAAGTTTAAGAAACTTCTCATCAAAAGAACCGCACAGGGCCAGAGGAAATTCAATCAGGTTTGCCACCGTGGCAATTAGCTCGGGATCAAGCCCAGGGGCCCCGCCTCTCTTTTGAGCCGCCTCCCTTGCCCCTGCTTCCACCTTTGCGGCCCGCTCTCTTGGGTCAACCACTACAAAGGCCTGCTCCAGGGCCTGGAAGTAGTCTTTCACGCTCTTGACCTCAACGGGTTCAGGGGCCATAAACCTGTGGCCCCGTGTAAAATTACTGCTCTTTATGTCGGCAAGTACAAACGGGACCACCTCTCCTCCGAACAAGGCTAGAATCCAGTGGATAGGCCGGGCAAATGAAAAGTTCAGACTGCCCCAACGCATGGATTTGGGCCAAGAGATTCCAGTGGCAAGCTGCGGAAGCAACCCTTTTAAGACCTCAATAGTCGGTCTTCCCTTCTGGATCCGTTTTACATAGACATATTCGCCTTTGGGTGTTTCCTTTGTTTGGAGATCTTCTACCCTTACTCCTTGGCGCTCCGCAAAGCCAAGGGCTGCCTTGGTGGGCTTGCCTTCCTCGTCGAATGCCACCCTTTTTGGGGGGCCCAGGACCTCTTCTTCCACATCCTTCTGGGATTCCGCAACTGCCTTTGCTATGAGCACCAGCCTTCTGGGGGTACCATACGTGAACACACCACCGCCCAACTCAATGCGACTGTCCTCAAGGCCCTTAAGGGCCAATTCTTTAAGTTGCCTGATGGCGTCATTCAAATACCCAGAAGGAATTTCCTCGGTCCCGATCTCAAAGAGTAGCTCTGCCACCATTTCTTCCCCTTCTTTTACTGCATATTTTTTGTATTGACTGGTTTTTTTAACAAAGGGAATCCCATCTCCTCCCTCTGTGCTAAGTAATTCTGGGATACTTGGCGGGCCAGATTTCTGATCTTATCAATGTACTGTGTCCTCTCAGTCACGCTAATGGCGCCTCTGGCATCCAGGATGTTAAATATGTGGGAGCACTTCAAGCAGTAATCATAGGCTGGCAGCACAAGCCCCTCCTTGCTGAGCCTGTTGGATTCCTTTTCACACATGTCAAACATCTTGACCAGCATATCCACATCAGCCAAGTCAAAATGGTAAACAGAGAACTCCCATTCGCTCTTTTTGTGAACATCTCCATAGGTTATGTTCTCGTTCCATTGGAGATCATAAACGTTGTCTTTTTCCTGGAGGAACATGGCGATACGTTCCAGCCCATATGTAATTTCTACAGAAATGGGATCGAGTCTTAGGCTTCCTGCCAACTGAAAGTAAGTAAACTGGGTTATCTCCATACCATCAAGCCAGACCTCCCAGCCCAAGCCAGAGGCACCCAGGGTGGGAGACTCCCAGTCGTCCTCCACGAATCGTATATCATGGTCCAGGGGATCGATTCCCAAGGTCTTTAGGCTCCCAAGGTATATCTCTTGGATGTCCAGGGGAGAGGGCTTAATGATGACCTGGTACTGATAATAATGGCAGAGGCGGTTTGGATTGTCCCCGTATCGACCATCCGTGGGCCTCCTGGAGGGCTCCACATACGCCACGGCCCAAGGCTCTGGGCCCAAAGCCCTCAAAAGCGTGGCAGGATTAAAGGTGCCTGCCCCCACCTCGATATCGTAGGGCTGCTGGATAACACAGCCCCTTTCGGCCCAGTACTTTTCCAGGGCCATAATAAGTTCCTGAAAGGTCATTGCAATCTCCCCCTTAGGATTTACTAAGGCCGAAAAGTTAGCACCGGCCACAAACCATGTCAAGAAGGCCTTTGAAAGGGGAAAACGCTTTATTGAAACGCCAATCTTTCTATGCTATTAGCATAAACGTGAATTTATTCTACAATACCAAACACAACAGAACTGGAAATACGGTATGGTCCAAAATCACGACTACAAACAGGCCAGGGAGAGGATGGTCAAAACCCAACTCATCCCCAGGGGAATAACTGACCCCAGGGTGCTTGCTGCCATGCGGAAGGTCCCACGCCACCTTTTTGTGGAAGAGGCCTTGAGAGGTGAGGCTTACAATGATCACCCACTTCCCATTGGACACAAACAGACAATTTCCCAGCCTTACATTGTGGCCCTCATGACCCAAGCCTTGGAACTTAAAGGTGACGAGCACGTGCTAGAAATCGGCACGGGCAGTGGCTATCAAACAGCAATCCTGGCAGAACTCAGTGAGAAGGTTTATACGGTTGAGAGGATCAGGCCTTTGCTTGAAAAGGCCAGGAAAACCCTGTGGGAGCTGGGCTATACGAACATACTCTTCAAGGCCTTTGATGGAACCTTAGGGTGGAAGGAATACGCCCCCTTTGATGCGATTATAGTAACCGCCGGGGCCCCAAAAATTCCTCAACCCCTCCTTGACCAACTGGCCGAAGGAGGCAGATTGGTCATTCCAGTGGGGGGACGGTTCAGCCAGGACTTGGTGAAAGTTACAAAGAAAAATGGCCACATCATTCAAAAGGACTTGGGAGGTTGCCGTTTTGTGGATCTGGTGGGTGTCCATGGATGGAAAGAATAATAAAAAAACCTGGCCAAAATAGATATCCCCGGGGTAATAAAATTTTAATCCATGCTATAAAGTTATAATAATTGATATTTAATTGTGTGTAAAAATCTGAAAATCTTCAAAAAATCAAATAAAATAGCCTTCCTTTTACCTGTCCAAATCCTTCAAGTCCCCCCCTTCCTCTTCCGATAGTGAAAAGTAGCGAGCAACTCATTTAATCCATGATTACAGGAGGCGTCAGGGCATGGCTTTGGCCACACAGATGATTAGTGGGCTGTCAAGTGGGCTTGACTGGAGAGATATTATTGACCAACTGATGAAAATCGAGCACAGGCCCATCGACTTGGTTGAAAATAAAAAGAGCGAGTATGAAAACAGGCTTTCGGCCTGGCAGAACCTTAACAGCAAGTTACTCGCCCTTAGAACCGCGGTTGGCAACTTAAAAGATCCTGAGGATTTCAATGTCTTTAAGGCCTCAATGACCTCAAACAGCTCCACTGTTACGGCCTCATCGCTGCTCAGCGCCTCTGCCAGTTCTTCTGCTGCTCCCGGGACCTATACCATAACCATCTCAAATCTTGCCCGCGCCCAAAAGCTCTCCTCCAACCCCTTTGCCTCCACCACAG
>JAMOVZ010000077.1 GCA_027061865.1 Desulfobacterales bacterium | reverse complement strand
CAGTTCGAAAGGAGGGGCCATGCGGAGGGAAAATTGCTTTGACATTAGCGCTGATCCAAAGGCGCCCCAAAGGAGCCCCAACGTAAGGATGGAGTTGGTTGAGATAAAGGGGGAAAGCGGTTTTTTTTCATAAAACCCCATCAAATAAAATACCCAGTCCCCCCAGTTTCTAAGCCCCCCTGCCACACCCCACGGCCTGGCCCAGGCGAATGTGATGATACTCATTACACCTATCAGCAGCCCTCCCACCCATATGGGCCAATTCTCATAAAATACAGCCTGATAGCCCCGCTCAAGGATCTGGTGAAGAGTCCCTTTTTCCCTGTTGTGGCCCATTGTGTCTCCTAGCAGCCTTCCTCCTCCTCTTCCTCTTCTGCAGGCTTTCTTGGTTTGGAAGCAGGGGGTGCAGGAGGCGGGGCAGGGGTGGTTGTGTGGCCTCTGGTGGAGACGTCAGGCAATAGGAGGCCGGCATTCTTTTCCACCTTTTCAGCTAACGCGAAAAGGACTGCTTGATCATAATAGCGCCAAGCCACCTCAGAGGTGGGGTCGGCCTGGATGGCCTTGCGGAAGTATTCTTTTGCATCCAAATACTTCCCCCTGGCATAGGCCTCCTTGCCGAACCGTAACATCTTGGCACACAATGCCTTGTCCGGGATAAAGAGTCTTTTCCCTTGGGCACGGGCCTGTGGAAGGGTGAAAATCATCAAGCTAAGCAAGAATATAAGGCCGCTGGTAAATAGGAGGGTCTTATGGCTCATGATGTGACTCCCTTTATTCTTTAGGAAGGTTCATGGCTTTTGCGGCCAGGGTTAAGCCTTGGAAGCCGACATAGTTTGCTCAGACTGAGTTGCGCATTCCCTACCAATCATCGTTAACATTGTCAACAAAAAAATTATTGCATCCCTGCGCCCTCCAGAAACCTCAGGAAGCCTTATTTTGGGGTTTTTTTTCTTGACTCCTAAAATTCCTATCCTTATACTCCTAGCCCTGAGATTCAAAGATACAGGAAGAATTCCAGGAGGTATAAGCCGCCTTTTTAAATAAAGATTGATAGTTTTCGTTACCCCTTATCAACGACATCTGCTACCAGGGATAATGAGGTATCATTTCACAAACACATCTCTTCACGGCCTCTCTGAGGTGAAATTTCCTCAGCTGTTGAGTAGCGCACTTAATCCAGACACAAGATACACCCTGAAACACAAACCTCTGTGCAATGTATTGTTTTGAGGCATAATTTCCCATTTTGGGCTGCAGGCCCAAGGGAATAAGGCATTAGGGACAAGTTGCTCTGGAAACGTAAAAGCTCAACCCTGAAACAGACGGCAAGTTGGCCGTATCGACCTTAACTAAAATCCAAAAATCGGCTTAATTGTTTGGGCAACGTAGCCTGTCCTTTAGGGGGCTGAGTCCACATGATCTAGGGGACAGCACTAAATAAAAATAAAAAAGGGGGGAGGAACGTATGGCAGAAGAGAAAGAAATGCTTGAGACTTCTGAAGCTGCGATAGCGGTTCATTGGGGAGAGGAGGAATACATATATCCGCCAATGGAGTTCATTGCCCAGGCCAATATGACGGACCCAGGGATCTACGAGCGATTTTCCCTGGAAAATTTTCCCAACTACTGGAAGGAGTATGCCGATCTGCTGGACTGGTACGAGTACTGGCACACTATGTTGGACACCAGCGATGCTCCTTGTTGGAAATGGTTTGTTGGGGGGAAAATCAATGCCTGCTATAACTGCGTAGATCGACATCTGAAAAAATACAAGAACAAGGCCGCCATCATATTCGTCCCCGAGCTGGAAGAGGAAAAGGTAGAGGTGATCACTTATCAAGAGCTCTACCGCCGCGTCAATGAAATGGCAGCTCTGCTCCGCGATTTTGCTGGTCTCAAGAAAGGTGACCGGGTTACCCTTCATCTCCCAATGACGCCTGATCTCCCTATTACCATGCTGGCCTGTGCCCGCCTTGGAGTGATCCATTCCCAGGTCTTTGGAGGTTTTTCAGGCAAGGCGTGTGCAGACAGGATAGTTGACTCTGGAAGCCGCGTCCTCATTACCATAGATGCCTACTACAGGGGTGGAAACCTCCTGAATCACAAGCAAAAGGCTGACGAGGCGGTAGAGTTCGCCAAGCAAGAGGGCCAAGAAGTTGACAAGGTCCTCGTATGGCAGCGTTATCCAGGAAAATATTCTGCCCCTGAAAACCCAATGGTTGAGGGGCGGGATTACTTTGTGAATGACGTTCTCAAGGATTACTACGGTGCCAGGGTGGAGCCTGAAAAGATGAACGCCGAGGGCGTGCTCTTTCTCATGTACACCAGCGGGACCACGGGCAAGCCCAAGGGATGCCAGCACAGCATAGGTGGATATCTGGCCTATGTGACTGCGACTGCAAAATACATATTGGATATAAAACCGGAAGACACTTACTGGTGCATGGCTGACATCGGCTGGATCACCGGGCACTCTTATATCGTTTATGGCCCCCTCTCGAATGCGGCCTCCAGTGTGGTCTATGAAGGCATTCCCAATTATCCTGATCCTGGAAGACCTTGGCGCATCTCGCAAGACCTGGATGTAAATATCTTCCATACCGCCCCCACTGCCATCAGGGCGCTGCGCAAAATCGGCCCTGACGAACCCCAAAAATACAATTACAACTACAAGCTCATGGTCACGGTGGGCGAGCCCATCGAGCCAGAAGTATGGAAGTGGTACTACGAGGTAGTGGGAAGGAAGAAGGCGGTCATAGTGGATACCTGGTGGCAAACCGAGACCGGGGGATTCCTCTGCAGCACTATGCCTGCCATCCATCCCATGAAGCCTGGGAGCACGGGTCCTGCAGTCCCTGGAATCCATCCCATAGTCTACGATGACGAAGGAAATGTGGTTGAGCCTGGCAAAGGGATCGCAGGCAACATCTGTATCCAGGCTCCGTGGCCAGGCGCTTTTCAGACCATATGGGGAGACCGGGAGCGTTATGTGAAACAGTATTATGAACGCTACTGCAAGAACCCCAACAGCAAGGACTGGCGCGACTGGCCGTATCTCACTGGTGATGCCGCTGTTGTTGCCTCAGATGGATATGTGCGGATCCTTGGCAGGATCGACGACGTGATCAATGTCTCCGGACACAGGTTAGGCACTAAAGAGATAGAATCTGCTGCGCTGCTGGTAGAAGAAGTGGCAGAGGCTGCGGTGGTACCGGTGGCCCACGAGATAAAGGGACGCGAACCTGATCTCTATGTGTCATTGAAGCCAGGCTATGAGCCCAGTGAAGAGATAGCACGGAAAGTCACCGAGTCCATTGTCAAGGAAATAGGCAAGATCGCCAAACCGCGCAAGGTCTGGATTGTGAGCGACATGCCCAAGACCCGCTCTGGTAAGATCATGCGCAGGGTTCTGGCAGCCCTGTCCAACAAGCAGGATCCGGGAGACACCACCACTTTGGCCAAT
>JAMOVZ010000076.1 GCA_027061865.1 Desulfobacterales bacterium | reverse complement strand
CAACTTAAGCCCCTTGGGCCCTACTTTCAAGTTAATGGATTAAAATACCTGATGAACCACGCTACTGGAACTGCTTGGTAACTGTCAAGGGGATGCTGCGCCAGGGGTGAATCATTTTTATAGAAGAGAAACCGGAAAGATCACAAAAATTTGTAATTTTGGGCAATATTATGTATGGTAAACTAAAGTCAGGGAAGGAAAAGAGGTTATGGAACTTGCCAAAAAATTTAAATTTTCCTTGTTCCTTGCAGCAATTTCGTTTTACTTGTGGCTTTCCCCTTCGAGCGCTGCCAGCTTTCTTGTGACCAAGGTCTATGATGGAGATACCGTACGGGTGGAATTTAACGGAGCTGTTCTCTACATAATGCTGTTGGGGATAGATGCACCAGAGCTGGCTGGCGGGCCTGGTCATCCCTCACAGCCATTTGCACAGAAGGCAAAAGAGGCCTTGGAGGATATGATCTTAAACAAAGAGGTGGAAATTCATGGCTATGGAAAGGCACCCTCTCCTGATGACAAGATCCTAGGCGTTGTTTTTTGTAATGGGAGAAACATAAATCTGGAGATGGTGAGGATGGGATTGGCCGAGGTTTACCAAGAAGCCCTACCCGAGGGATTCGATATAACCCTTTTCTTAAAAGCGCAAACCCAAGCCAAGGCAAAAAAAGAAGGGATGTGGAGCCAGGGTGCTGACTATATTAGCCCCAGGCAGTGGAGGCATGCCCACAAGCAGTAAATTAAAGCGGTTGAAAATAATCCAGTATGCCCTTTTCAGAATTCCGGACCTGAACTCTTTCGTGACGGTGTTGATGGTTGTTCAGGTTGAGGGCCCTCATTCAGGTTGAGAGGCCCTGAGCCTTTGCCATGGTCAATGGAAAACCGATCGTTTTTTCTCATACCTTTTGCTTCTTCATCCAAGCCTGCGAGCGCTATGAGTTGATCTACCACGCCCTTCATGTACTGGGCCTGGGCGCCCAACTGCTCGGCAGCGCTTGCTGACTCTTCTGCGCTTGCGGCTGCCTGCTGCACCACCCGCTCCATTTGGGCTATGGCATTGTTAATCTGTGAAATTCCTTCTGCTTGCTCATGAGAGGCGGCTGCTATTTCACTCACCAGGGCTCCGGTCTTCTCTGATCTCTCCGCCGCCCTCATAAAGGTCTCGTTTGCCCTGCTGACCAGTTCCACTCCCCGATGGATCTGGTGCACCGATCCCTCCAAAAGTTGTGCTGTATCCTTGGCAGCCTCGGCTGCCCTCATTGCGAGGTTGCGCACCTCGTCTGCCACCACTGCAAATCCAGCCCCTGCCTCTCCAGCCCTTGCCGCTTCCACCGCGGCATTAAGAGCTAGTAGGTTTGTCTGGAAGGCTATCTCATCAATTGTCTTTATAATCTTTGAAGTTTCTTCGCTGGATTTCTTTATTTCCTCCATAGACTTGATTGCATCCTCCATTGACCTTGCAGCCTCAAGTGCAGCATTGTTGGCCTCCTTCATGAGAGTATCGGCTTCAGAGGCATTCTGGGCGTTTTGTTTTGTCATGGTGGAGAGCTCTTCCAAAGAAGATGATGTCTCCTCTATGGAGGCAGCTTGCTCCGAGGCGCCTTCGGCAAGCGACTGGCTCGCGCTGGAGACCTGTTCTGAGGCAGAAGAGACCTGTTCAGCGCCTTCCTTCAGGCCCTCCATGACACCAGCAAGAGGTTTGGTCACGTTTCGCCTTAGAATAAAAAGAGAGACGACCATTGCAATAACAATCACAGCAAGGGCGGTGATTCCTATCCGCCACTGAAGCGCCCTGGCCCGTTGCTTCACTAGTTTATTTTGGACGTTGACCTCACTCTTGGTCTGTTCTTCGTAGTGGGCGATCTTTTTTTGAAGGGCTGCCCTTCTTTGAGCCACGGCCTGTTCAATATCGTCCAAATACACACCGGTTCCAATAATCCAATTCCATTTCTTGAACAGCTTCACATATGAGAGCTTGGGCACCGGTCTTTCAGTTCCATACTTGGGCCAGTAATAATCTACAAACCCTTCGCCCTTTTCCTTGCATACCTTGACGAATTCCACAAAAAGCCTCTTTCCCCTGGGATCCTTAATCCCTGAGAGGTCTTTGCCGTTAAGCTGAGGTTTATAGGGATGCATCACCATTCGAGGGTGGAGATCATTGATCCAAAAATAGTCTTTGCCCTGTTTGCCATAACGGAGGTGAGCGACGAGGTCGGCCGCTTTCTCCTTGGCCTCAGCAAGAAGAGCTTCCCTCAGGGCCTCGTCTGTCTCTCCTCGAAGCCCTTCCATCTCAAAAGAGGCCATGTCTTGGATGAACTTTTCAAGCGCGCTCACCGCAGTTTGGACCTGGGATTTCAGAAAGGCCCTTTTTTCGGCAAGCAGATCCTGGCGATACTGCTCAATTTGGGCCTCTCCATCGGCCTTTATCCTCTTCAAGTCAGACTCGCTAAAGCCTTTAAGCCGATTGATGGCAGTGTTGCCCATCTCTTTTAGACCTATTACGGATATGGTCCCTAGCGCTGCGGTTATGCACACCATGGAAATGGTGAGGAGGAGAAGAATTTTTGTTTGAATTTTCATTTGTGGCTTCCCATTGTATTGTTTTGTTTTATTTTAGCGCCAAAAGTTTGGCTATCTAGTAACCAATTTGACGCCATGGCCTAAACTCAAACTTCTAAACATGTTAAAAAGGGCTGTCTCCATAGTAGGTAACCAGGATTTCTCAAGGACAGCGTCACATTTTTAGAGTAAATCAGGCAAGATATATGCCACAATACATGGGCAAGATGATATTGTAGGAGTGTGTGGCGTTAATAAGATAATAAGATAAGCTATGATGGTGCGAGAGAGGGGAGTCGAACCCCTACGGGTTGCCCCACTGGATCCTAAGTCCAGCGCGTCTACCAGTTCCGCCACTCTCGCACAAGCGCGATGGGGAAAGACTTCCCAACAGGTTTTTTAAGTCATGTCCGCCTTGCCTGTCAAGGTCTGAGTAGACCTTGTTTAACGTTTTCAAAGTCTGCTTCAAACCGCCGAAGCAGGCCCTGGTCAGCATAACTGAAGTAAGTACCGTTTCCTATAATTATGTGGTCTAAAACCTGGATTTGGAGCAACCGGGCGGCCCATACCAGTTCTTTTGTTATTCTATGATCCTCTCCGGAGGGTTGGGGGTCGCCTGATGGGTGATTGTGCACAAAGACAAGTGCAGAGGCCTTAATGTCAAGGGCTGCAGAGATAACCTCCCTGGGGTATACGGCACTGGTGGCTATGGTGCCGTAGAACATGTCACGATCTTCAATGAGCTGGTTCTTTCTGTTCAAAAAGAGAACCTTAAATACTTCGCGCTTTAGATCCTTCATGGAGTGGAACAGGTAATCGAAAACCTGCTGGGGGGAGCTAAGGTAGGTGCTGTGCAGTGCCCGATCCCTCAGATACCTTCGCGCGATCTGATGTATCACGCTGATGTATAGCGCGTTTTTTGGGCCTATGCCCTTGATCTGGACCAGCTTTTCCATGGGTGCTGAAAGCACCGCGGACAATGAGCCGAATTTTTTCAAGGCCTCACGGGCCGAGGGCTTCACATCCTTTCTAGGAGTGCCCAAGGTGAGGAGGAATTCAATGACCTCCTCGTCTGAAAACCGTTCGATCCCCCCTTCCAGAAACTTTTGCCTCAACCTCCCGCGGTGCCCTTGGGTCTTTTGGGCCAAGCGCTCTTTAGCATCCATGGCTCCCCCCAGGAATTTGGGTATTCATATTGAACCAAAGGTAACAGAGAAAAAGGAGGCAAATCAACACCCAAGCAAAACAATTGAAGAGGATAATTCAGCGTGATAATATTTGAAATACGTGCGCGCCCTATCTTTAACCTCTAGCCTTTCAAGAAGCTCCCGGTTATGGCCAAGGATGAACAACAGCTTATAGCCTCAAAGGCCCTGGAGGCAAATATTGCATCCAGCCAGGTCCAAGTTGAGGTTGATGAAGCCTATCATGTGCTCCATCACATCATGGCCCAGTACCACGGGGTCAGGGAGGGACTTCAGTCTTTTTTGGAAGAGGTGTGCCACCCGTTCAGGAATTGGGGTTACATCGTTAAAGAGGCCAGAAACTATGCCCTCAACTACCTCCATGTGCTCACATCCCATCCCAAAGGGCCTGAAGGCGCACGCATTTATTTGAACATCTTCCTCCAGGCCCTGGCAGAGTCCGATGATCCAGAGACAAGGGCTAAAGCTGCCAGCAATTTGCTCCTATTCATTCAGAGACTTTTAGAAAAATTACCTGATAAAACCGAACCGTACATAGAGGTCCTGAATCAGGTCTTTGACAAGATAAGTGCGTTTCCAGACACATGCCTCTTTGTCCTCGTAAAGGGTCACTACCGGCTCGACAGAATTGCAAAACTTCTCCTTGAATCAACAGGGGAGGGATTCAGGGCGATAGCCTACCTCCTCTATCGCTTTCATTCTTTCACTTACCACTACTGGCTGAATCAACCTGATCCCTCCAAGGCCTTTTTGTCCGACTCTGGGATGGAATCCTTACCCAAAGAACTGGATGTTGTTTTTTCCCCTATTAATTATAAGAGAATAAAAAA
Organism: Desulfobacterales bacterium; assembly: GCA_027061865.1. Classification (GTDB taxonomy): domain Bacteria; phylum Desulfobacterota; class DSM-4660; order Desulfatiglandales; family Desulfatiglandaceae; genus JALVMN01. The sequence continues at coordinate 9,377 of JAMOVZ010000076.1, read as the reverse complement.
ATTAATTAAAGAATTACATGATATACGCCCTCTTCTTAATTCCAATCCACGAACCGCCCTTGAGCGTTTGGTGCAGATGCCGGCATATGGCGATTTTGTTGACTATTACTCTAGGGTTCCCAAATTACTGTTCTATGCAGGCAAAGGGACCGATGAAGCGCACCTTTGGAGGCTGATTTTTCTTCTAAGAATTCTTGGGATAGAGGGCCTCTCACCTATTCATGAAGAGGCGCTTCGAGGTCTGAACAGGGCCCTCAGGTGGACAATAGAACACGAGCCCCTGGAGGTGAGCAAGAATTATCTGGATCTGACCTTCCAGGTCCTGAGGAAGAGTGTATCAAAATACAAGGCCACTACGCTAAATTGCGTGCTTAACATGGGGCGGGCGGTTTACAAGACCGATGAAAGCGATCTTGTGGATTTCTTCATTGATCTGGTTGTTTCCTTGGGATTCCAATTCCCGGAAGTGGAAGGGGTTGGTGAAGACTGGCAGATAAAGGCAAATCAGGCCCACATCCAGAACATCAGGACTTGGTTGGAGTTGATCGAGCTAAAGCCGGTTTGGTCCAAGAAGCTCATTTCTTCCCTCATTATTAACCTGGCATTGGGTGGGGTGTTGATAAAGGACACAGACCTCTTTCCAAGGGACATCACGGCGCTTCTCAACAGTCCAATAGCCCCTGTATTCAACCTGGTCAAGCAGCTGAGCAGGCTGTTTCCCGCCTACTTCAATGATATAGGGGCGGAGGGCCGGCTCAGGGACATCTCCACAGAAATCGATGAGATATGCTTGAGGAAAGATCCATTGGTGCATTTCTTGAGAAAGCAAAGCCATGTGGAGAGCAGTAACCGGATAGTGGAATTGATGGAGGCGCTGCTGGAGTTTTGGCGCACAAAAGATAAGTCCCGATTGAGGCCGCATATTCCTCCATCCATATACGAGCGGATAGAGAGGCAAGGGGAGTATGTAGACGGAGTTCATAAGCTTTTGAGGGCGATATGGGAAGAAAAGAAGGTAAGTCATGTACAAGAACTGCATCAATTAGATGAAGGCATAGTTGATCAGGTGGGTGATGGCATTGAGGGGGTGGACTCCATTGACAAAGAACGGGTGAGGATGGCGCTCCTGCTTTACAAACTCTTGTACCAGAAGTACCATTTAGCCTTCACACACATAAATTCATACCTGTTTCAGGCAAAAGCTGCCGGGCTGCCCGAGATTGACCAACTGGAAAAGGCCCTTGCCATGGAAAACAGCTATGAAAAGGCTGTTGCCATTTTATCCTACACAGAGACTTTGAAGGATTTGATCTTGGCAGATACACGCTACGAGATAAGGGAGGATATATACCGTAAAAGGCACTTCACAGTGGATATCCCTTCCATGTACGGCCGGTATCATGAACTGAAATTCGATGCCCTTGGGCTCATGTTCAGGCTAGAGACCGTGCTGAACGCACTTTTTGAAGAGATGGTCGAATCCCTTGATCTACAGCTTGTCACAAGGGCTGCCATCAACAGGATATTTCAGTTCTTAAATTTATTTAACAAGGCATTGAACCTGGATGGGATCCAATCCACTGAGATGGACCGGCAGCTGGATCTTTTGGCCCACTCCTTGGAGATCAGGGGCTTTTCATTTACCCAATACCTGGACATATTCAGAGGGCTCGGAAGGGCTGTAAGCAATATCGTGAGCGACTACTTCAACAATATACATGAGGCCAATGTTCAAAGAATCTTAGAGCAAATATCCCCGGATATTCTCCTGCCCAAATACAGGCCGAAAGACGGCGCTCAGGACAAGGAAAAATTCTTCCACCAAGTGACCGAGATATTCCTGCGTGACCGTATCGCCTCATCCCTGGGGCTCCAGCAACTGGATAGGCTTTTGTCCAAGATACTTAACACACTCCACCGGCAGGCTGACAAATTGGACCCAACCTCTCTCCATCTGCTTTTAAACTACGACCCTGAAAGGGCGCTTACCCCTATCTTCCCCGTAAAAAAAGAGGTCTCTGACCTTATCCATTTGGGCAACAAGGGGCTCAATCTGGTCAGGATGGCAAGCTACGGATTGCCTGTGCCACCAGGATTCATAATCACCACCGAGGTGTTCCGCTGCCGCGATGTCATTGACCAATACAGCCCTGCCAGAATAAACTTCCGCAACCAGGTGGAGGCCGCCCTCAGGGAACTGGAGCAAAGAACCGGAAAGAGGCTGGGCGACCCTGACAACCCCCTCCTTTTGTCGGTCCGGAGCGGCTCTTCCATATCCCAACCGGGGATGATGAATACGTTTTTAAACGTGGGCATTAACGAGGACGTGGTCGATGGGCTCAGTGCCAGGACATCTAATCCATGGTTTGCGTGGGATACCTATAGGCGGTTTCTCCAGGCCTATGGAATGGGCTTCGGAATTGAGAGGGACAGGTTTGATGCGATCATAGCGGAATATAAAAGTAAAATCGGGGTTGAGTTTAAAAGGGAATTTACAGGGGACCAGATGAAAGAGGTGGCCCTAGCGTATGAGGCCCTTCTTTTTGACCATGGCGTTGACCTAAAGAAAGACCCTCTAGAGCAACTTTACATTGCCATCAGCAAGGTGTTTGAGTCCTGGTTCTCCCACAAGGCCATTTCTTATAGAAAGATCATGGGTATCTCAGACGATTGGGGCACGGCTGTCACGGTTCAGGCCATGGTTTTTGGGAATTTTTCCAGCTATTCGGGCTCCGGGGTGTTTTTTACGCACAATCCCAGGTGGTCGGGCGACATGATTTTTTTGTGGGGAGATTTCACTCTCGGAAACCAGGGCGAGGATGTGGTCTCAGGACTGGTCAGGACGCTGCCCATCTCCTCACGACAGGCAGAGATTGAAAACAGGGCCCCAGAGACCAGCCTTGAAGCGCTATTCCCGGAAATATACCAGAACCTGAGGAAATGGGCCAAAAGGTTGATCTATGACGAGGGATGGAGCCCTCAAGAGATGGAGTTCACCTTTGAAAATCCTTGTTCCCAAGGCCTCTATCTGCTTCAGACCCGTGACATGTCCATGAGGGAGCGGAAAAAGGCCTATTCCTTTGAACCAAATCACCGGGATGAGAAAAATTTTCTTGGCCATGGAATCGGAGTGAGCGGAGGGGCAATGAGCGGCAGGGTGGTATTTAGTGTGAGAGAGATCCGCTATTGGCGCAAAAAGGAACCAGGGACCTCCCTCATCCTGGTCAGAAACGACACGGTCCCTGACGATATCAGAGAGATATACGAGGCCGATGGGCTGCTCACCGCAAGAGGCGGGTCAACCTCTCATGCCGCCATTGTTGCCCACCGCCTTGGAAAGACTTGTGTGGTGGGCTGCAGCACCTTGTTCTGCGATGAAGGACAGAGGACTTGTTTGGTTGGTGGTGTAAAACTTAAAACAGGCGACTGGATCAGCATTGACGGAACAGAGGGCTCCGTCTATAAAGGGTACATGAAAGTAAGGAAAGTAGAGGTCTGAGCGATGGCCAAGGTAGAGTTACAGCCGAAAAGCGGGATGAAGTTGGGCATAAACGGCCTGGGCAGAATAGGCAAACTCACGCTGTGGCACCATGTGGCGCGGAAGTATTTCTCCGAGGTAGTGGTTAACATAGGCCGCAAAGCAGGAACATCCTTAAGGGATTTGGCCCTTTATGTTGAAAAGGATTCCACCTATGGCTCCCTTGGCGGATATCTTTACGGATTCAGGGGCGGAAGCGTTATAAACCATATAGACGAAAAAAAAGGGACCATGGACATAGATGGGACCAAAGTGAAGTTCTTACAAGAGACAAGGGACCCCTCCAAGATTGAGTGGGAAGACAACGGCGTGAGGCTGGTGGTTGACACCACGGGCAAATTTCGTGATCCCACTGAACCCCCCGATTCCCCAAAAGGCGCCTTAAGGGGGCACTTGGAGGCAGGAGCGGAAAAGGTTATCCTTTCGGCCCCATTCAAGATCAAGGACCAGAGCAGGGCGATGCCGGATGATGCGGTCACCACCATAATGGGGATTAATGAGGATGACTATGATCCGGCGCTCCATTGTCTTGTATCAGCCGCCTCCTGTACCACGACCTGCCTTGCCCATATGATGAAACCGCTTATTGACTACTTTGGCGCCGGCAGGATCCTAACTGCTTCCATGGCAACAGTTCACGCGGTGACAAGCTCACAAGAGGTTTTGGACCGCATGCCTCCTGCCGGGGCAACTGATCTAAGGAAGAACAGATCAGTATTCAACAATATCATCTTGACCACAACGGGGGCGGCCACCACGTTGGGGCTTGTTATCCCGGAGATGAAAAGGATTGGTTTTATTGCAGAGTCTGTCAGGATACCCACCACCACAGGCTCTTTAGTCATCTTGGTGGTGAACCTGTTGGAGGAGCCCTTTTCAGAGCCTATCAGGAGGGAGGTGATCAACTGGATTTACAAGCAGGCGGCAGGTAAAGACCCCAGGGGTTACCTCCACTATTCGGAAAAACAATATGTCTCAAGTGACATAATAGGACTTCCCCGCGCTGCTGCCATAATAGAGGCAAACGAGACCCACACCAGGACGGCAGAGGTGAGCATCGACATTGAGAAGGTCTGTAGAATGGCAATGGAGAACTCCCCTCCGGCTGAGGAGGCTCTCCGTCCCATTAATATCGCCATAACCCAGGCCGTGATATATGGCTGGTATGACAATGAGCTTGGAAGCTATGTCAATATGCTGGCCGACCGCACAGTTTCCATTGCCGAGTGCATGTAGATTCAAGTGGTTTTTGTGCTCAGACGAATAAATGGATAGAAAAGCACAATTCCTAGGGAGAGTAAGGAAGGCTTCTATGAAGACAGTAAGAGTTCTGCTAAAGGCAGCGGGCCTGTTGGTGGGAGCGACTTTCCTGCAGGCACTTTGGCCTGAAAGTGCGTTTGCTTGGGGACCTGCGGTTCACACAGTGGTTGCCCTCAGCGTGCTTGACGGGGTCTCCGAGATGTTACCGCAAGTGGGAACTATAATCTCGGCCAGGCCCATAGAATACATTTACGGGTCGCTGGCTGCAGATTTTTTCATAGGAAAGACCAGGCGGTGGGCCACGAGGCACATCCATAACTGGAAAGGCGGATTAAGGCTGTTAAGAGAGGCCAAGGGCAGGCGTGAGCAGGCTTATGCCTATGGATTCCTCTCCCACCTAGCCGCTGATGTTGTGGCGCACAACCTGTTTGTGCCCAATATGATGAGCCTTTTTCCAAGGCCGAAAAGGGCAGGGCATCTTTATTGGGAGGCAAAGGCCGATTACCTCATGGGGCCCGCATACATGAAGGTGGCAAAGGGGGTCCTTTTTATGGACCATGAGGTATGCGACGAGCTGTTGAAAAATGTTACAGGGAAGAGAAATGGGCTGAAGGCCAAGAAACGAATTTTCACCCAAACGGTCAAATTTTCTGATTACCTTTATGGGGCCTATCCCGAGCTTTTCAGCACCAGGCCCTGGCTTGCTTCTGGGTTTGCAAATCAGGCTTTTAGCATGGTCTCCCTGTCTGCCAAGCTGGTTCTGGACTTTCTCAAAGACCCTGCCTCATGCCCATGCCTGGCAAGTGATCCACTGGGAAAAAGGGCCATGGAAGCGGTTTCCCGCAAGGGGCTGTTTTTCGGGTTTTTGCGCCCTAGGCCTGCTGCCCCTTCCATTAGGCCTCAGAAGCCCCTTTTAGGCCCATGAACAGGATTAGAGTCCTTCCTGAAGAAGTAGCCTCCCTTATTGCTGCAGGAGAGGTTGTTGAAAGGCCTTCGTCAGTTGTCCGGGAACTGGTGGACAACAGCATTGACGCCGGATCCACACGCATATCCATATGGATAGAAAGGGGAGGCAGGACCCTCATAGGGGTGAGTGACAACGGGGTGGGCATGTCAAGGGATGATCTCCTCCTCAGTGTAGAGCGTCATGCAACCAGCAAGATAAAGAGCGCTTCTGATCTATTCTCCATCAGGACCCTTGGCTTCAGGGGCGAAGCACTGCCGACCATTGCCTCAGTGTCCAAGATGGAGATTACTTCTAAACCCAGAGGCGAGATCTCAGGCCACAAGCTCTCCATAAAAGGGGGGAGGTTTTTGTCCATAGAAGAGATAGGTGCCCCTGAAGGCACTACCGTGGTGGTGAAAGACCTTTTTTTTAACTTTCCTGCAAGGCGGAAGTTTTTGCGCTCCCCCAATACAGAAGCCGGCAGGGTGATGGACACCTTGATAAGGATGGTCCTGCCCTATCCAGAGATCCAGTTCCGATTTATGGAGGATGGCCGTGAGCGGCTCAACCTTCCCCCTACTGACCACATCTTGTCCCGAATCGCTTTGGTGATGGGCAAGGATGTCTCTAAGGCCATGAAAGAACATCGAGCCGAGTCACAAGGGCTACGGGTTCGGGTTTGGGTGTCGCCTCCAGAATTTAGCAGAAGCAGGGGAGACAGGATCTTGGTGTATGTGAATAATAGAAACATACGCGATAAACTATTGAACAAGGCGGTAATGGAGGGCTATGGCCGGCGCCTTATGAGGGGCAGATTCCCCCAAGTGGTCCTTTTTTTGGAGATAGATCCTCAACAAGTGGACGTAAACGTTCATCCAGCAAAACAGGAGGTAAGGTTTAAAAGAGCCGCCCGCGTCTTTGATCAGGTCAGGTCAGCCATTGACAAGGCCCTCTCTCCGGTTGCTCACGGCCAAACCACTGGGCAACAGGGGGAGGAGGCAAGTCTGCCTTGTTTTATCTCCGAGCCTGCCTCAACCCCTTGGATCTGCGAAACAACGCCTGAGGCAAATTCGCCGGAACTCTTTGCACATAGCCAAGCTGTGGATTCCCAGGCCCTTTTTGAACCTGACATCCGAGTAGTGGGGCAATTGGCTCAGACCTATATACTGTGCGAAACCAGTCAAGGGCTCTTAATTGTCGACCAGCATGCTGCTCACGAAAGGATTTTGTACGAGGAACTAAAGGGATTAATGTCAGAATCCGGCCTTGAGGTACAAAGGATGCTTGTTCCGGTGGAGATAGAGCTTGGCCAGAGTGATGCCAGGGTGGTGGAGGCAAACAAGGAGACCTTGGAGGCCCTCGGGGTCCAAGTGGAATATTTCGGGGGGCAGAGCTTTTTGATCCACAGTGTTCCAGCCATTCTTGGCAATGTGGATCCAAGAGATATTGTCCAAGACCTGATCTTGGCCATTAAAGAGAATAAGGCAGGTGGAAGCGGGCTCCTTGAAGATCTGCTTGAGGTCATGGCATGCCATGGTTCCGTCAGGGCAGGGCAGGCCCTAAGCTACGAAGAGATGATGAAACTGGTCTCTAGGCTCAGAGAGATGGAGTTGCCCACCAATTGTCCCCATGGAAGGCCTATTACGAGGGCTTTGAGTTATCAGGAGCTTGAGAAAATGTTTAAGAGGGTTGTTTGAGATTGGACACTGGCAAGCCGAAGGTAGTAATAATTGGCGGGCCTACGGGGAGCGGAAAGAGCCACGTGGCCTTAAAATTGGCTGAAGCCCTGGATGGGGAGATCGTAAATGCCGATTCCATGCAGGTTTATAAATACATGGACATCGGCACGGCAAAGCCTACTAAAGAGGAGAGGCAGAAGGTCCCCCACCACCTCTTGGACGTGGTGGAACCAGATGAGCCTTTTAATGCGGCTCTTTACAGGGAGCTGGCACTTCCCGTAATACGGGATATAGAAGAGAGGGGAAAGACATGTTTCGTGGTGGGGGGCACCGGGCTTTACATAAAGGTCCTTTTAGGGGGCCTATTTTCATGTCCTCCATCTGATCCAGAGCTAAGGCGCTCTCTTTGGGAAGAATGTCAGGGGCTGGGCCCTGAGCGGCTCCACAAGAGATTGGCGGCCATTGATCCTGAGTCTGCTTCAAAAATACATCCAAGGGACAGGATGCGGATCACCCGGGCTCTCGAGGTATATGAGCTCACAAAAAAGAGGCCCTCTGAGCTTGCGGGAGGCCATGAATTCAAGGAGAAGAGTCTGGATGCCCTAAAGCTATGCCTTTCTCTTCCGAGAGATGTTCTTTATGAAAAGATAAACAGGCGGGCCGAGGAAATGGTGAAATCAGGCCTTGTGGAGGAGACAAAAGGACTGATCGAGATGGGATACTCTCCAGGTCTCAAGCCAATGAAGGCCATTGGTTACAAGCACATGGCAAGCTACATCATGGGGGAGGCCCCGCTGGAGGAGGCCCTCACCAGGATGAAGCGTGATACCAGGCGGTATGCCAAAAGACAGCTTACCTGGTTTCGGGGAGACCGGGAATACCACTGGTTTGATCCCTCCCAAATAAAAAGGATGCAAACCGAGGTTGAGCGCTTTTTGCTTGAAGGAAAAAGGGATTTAAATTATTTGGAGAAAAATAAATGACCCTTGGGGGGGTATGGTGAAAAGACTGAGGTTAAATTGGATTTTCATAGCGCTTTCCGTTCTTTTCCTGTCTCAGGGGGGGCGGCTCTGGGCAGGGACCTTTGTAGAGTTTTCAAAGAACGGCAGAATCGACTGGACAAATGGGATCCTGGAATCAGATGGGGTGGGGTGCCCACCCCCCAGCCCTGAAAACCAGGCCCAGGCACGCGCGATGGCTCGTGCTGGTGCAGTGAAGGATGCCCGGGAAAGGCTTTTGCTGCTTATCGAGAATATAAGGATAGATGGCAGCAAGACGGTAGGGCATATATTGTCGCAAGGCAATAATGAGCGCAAAGAGATCAATGTCCATGCTTACGTGAGAGCTGCTGAAGTGGTGGACCTACTTTTCAGGCCCGATGGCCATGTGGAGGCTACGGTGGCAATGAGGCTCTCGCCTGAATTTCTCGAGACCGTGCTTCCCTTAGAAATAAAGGTGATACGCCAGGTCCTGCAGCCAAGCCATAGCGCTGCCGCCAAGCCAAACGGTTGGAGCGGTATCGTTATTGATTGCAGAGGAATCCGGCTCCTCCCTTGTCTGGTGCCCCGAGTGGTGGATGAAGAGGGAGAGACCGTGTATGGGCCTGCTTACATAAGCCGGGACCATGCCGCCAAGAGGAGGGTTGCGGCCTATGTGAGGGGGATAAAGGGGATCTGTGGCCTAGAGCGGGTAGGGGCTAAGCCATTGGTATTAAAGGCCATCCGCACCCAAAAACAGGACTCAACAGTGGCGGTTATAAGCAAGTTGGATGCAAGAAAGGTCCTTGATAATCCCCTCAATTTGAAGCTCTTACACCACTGTAGAGTGGTTTTTGTTCTGGATTAGTGGATTACTAAGTTGCAGCAGAAGTAGAGACAGAGGTTGCAGGTTTTGGCAAGAGCATATGCCCAAGTGAGAATACTAAAACTATTAACTTGCCTTTTGGTGTTGCTTG